>JBFJON010000001.1:0-14056 GCA_041617575.1 Nitrospirales bacterium
ATCCCCTGTCACTCCAGAAACTAAGACTTGTTCCATATCTGCATCCTCTTTTACCACACGGGTTCCCTCTCCGTCCTGAAAACTGGACCGTACCTCTAAGGGCACCTGATGTTTCGCGGCAAGCTCAACGGAGCGTGTCTGTAAGACCTTGGCTCCTAAACTGGCCAGTTCTAACATTTCTTCATACGATATTTTCTTCAATCGCCGTGCGGAAGGGACCATATTAGGATCGGCTGTATACACCCCATCCACATCGGTATAGATAAAGCAGATATCCGCTTTCAGCGCGGCTGCTAAGACCACAGCCGTCAGATCCGATCCTCCACGGCCCAGAGTCGTCACGTCGGAGGCTTCATTAATACCTTGAAATCCTGCCACAATGGGCACTACTCCATCTTTTAAGGTCTCCAGGACCCGCTTCGTATCGACACGGGAGATCCGCGCTTTGGTATGGGCACCATCGGTCACAATACCAACCTGCCGCCCTGTAAATGATCGCGCTTTGATTCCTATACCTTGTAACGTCATGGCCATTAAGGCAATGGTCACGCGTTCTCCTGAGGAGAGTAACACGTCCAGTTCCCGGTCATCAGGATCTGTGCTCAATTCCCTAGCCATTTTGATGAGCCGATCGGTTTCCCCACTCATCGCAGACAAGACGACCACTAATTGGTGCCCTTCGCGGTACGTTTTCTCAATGATCTGTGCAACGTGTTGAATGCGTTCAATGCTCCCAATCGAAGTCCCGCCGAATTTCTGAACATAACAAGCCATACCAGCTACTTCTTTCCGAAAAACCGTTCGAAGAAAGTGGTCGCATTTTGAAGCGGGCGCTGGGATGCTTCATGTTCATTAAACGCCACCGTGGACCGCTGCTCATCAGCCTTCTGCCCTTCATAGAGCACATACGGCACAGGAGGATGCGCACCCTCCTTCGGATTGCTGGCGCCAGGAGTGGCAACAACGAAGAGCCGAGCATCTGCCCATTCCGCACACAACTGTCGTAACGGTCCAATGAGCTGTTCATCGATATGCTGCAGATGTTCCACAAACAAGGAGGATGGAATAGGCTGTCCTTCATGCCTCTTCCAGGCAGAGAAAGGAATATGCAGACAAGCCAGATCCTGTTTCTTAAGAATTTTTGAGGCCATGGCCGCCATCATTCGTAACCGATCAGGGTCATCCTCACCCAGATTTTCCCCATTCACCGTTTGTAGTCCAGTAGCCATTGCGACGCCACGATAGGGCCCACTTTGCGAAACCACCGCACCCTGTATCGGCCATCGCTCTTTCAGGGGCGGCAATTCCACCGGCTTACTCTGCCCCCAGAGCCACAAGCAATTAGCAGGTTTCAAGCCAGCACTGACTCGCTCTTGATTCACGGGATGATGCCGAAGAATCGCACGGGCCGCCTCCATCAATTCGCGCAAAATTTGAGCCCCTTCTCCGGTCGCTAAATACCTATCAATTGGCTTGCCAATCGCTTCCTGGGGATTGCCACAACCGATTTTTGCGTTGCCCCCTACCCAGACCATGAGATGACGAGCATTATGCCCAAGATAAAATTGAATATTCTCTGATACTAATTGTTCGTTAATCGAGTCGATGAGTTCGCGGGCTTCTTCAGTCTTTAGGCCTCCTCCAGAAATATCCTCCATCACTAATGATGCCCCAAGCTTTTTTCCATCTCCCCATCCATCCTCTGCGCGCAGTGTGACAAAATCACAGAGAAACGCAACATCGTTGCGATCAAGAACCACTTCTAAATTGATGCCTTCAAATGCCCCTGGACCGGTATACCACTTCTGCGAGTCATACCCTAACAAACTTACCAAGGCCAGTTCCCCGGCAAAGGGGCGCGATTCCTTGGGTATACCCAAACGCCCTAACTCCCCATGCCGAGCCAGATCATCAAGATGAGGGGTCTGAGCCGCTTGTAACACGGTACG
The DNA here is from genome assembly GCA_041617575.1 of Nitrospirales bacterium. GTDB lineage: Bacteria > Nitrospirota > Nitrospiria > Nitrospirales > UBA8639 > Nitrospira_E. The sequence goes on from JBFJON010000001.1 coordinate 1,950, forward strand.
CATGCCTAACTCTTCAAAGGAATGGATCGGCATTCCATCGATGTGAACCATGATCGTTTTTTTCACGATCCTTGCCTCACTGTTTGGGATTCATGGAGTTGGAGACTATCTACAGTATTGGCGATCGCCACAAAGAATAATGATTAGGCCGTTAATTGGGCTGCAACGGCTTCGCGAGTCGCGGGAACCGTCACCGGTCGATAGGATACAGATAATCCCGTATCAGGATCTTTCAACCCATGGCCAGTTAGCGTACAGACGATAGGACCTTCTTGGGGTAAGAGGCCCTCACGATTCAGCTTGTAAATTCCGGCGATTGAAGCGGCAGACGCAGGCTCACAAAACACACCTTCTTCACAAGCCACCATTTGATACGCTTGAAGAATTTCCTCGTCGGACACCATGCGCAGGCATCCATCTGATTCCTCAACCGCTTGAAGTGCCAACGCCCAACTCGCAGGATTACCAATTCGAATCGCTGAGGCAACGGTTTGCGGTGATTCCACCACATGGCCTCTGACAAGTGGAGCTGCCCCTTCAGCTTGGAAGCCAAACATGCGAGGAAGGCCCTGGGTTTGTCCGGCCCCTTTATATTCGCCATAGCCTCGCCAATAGGCTGTGATGTTTCCGGCATTGCCAACTGGTAACGCATGAATGACCGGTGCGCATCCGAGTTGATCGCAGACTTCCATGGCCGCTGTTTTTTGGCCTTCTAGCCGAAAGGGGTTAATGGAATTGACCAATTCGATAGCGGTTTCTTCACAGAGAGCTTTAACAATCGTGAGTGCTTGATCAAAGTTTCCATCTATTTGAATGACGCGAGCGCCATGCATGAGGGCTTGGGTCAACTTGCCTAAGGCAATCTTCCCCACCGGAACGACAACATAGGCAGGCAAGCCTGCTTTTGCAGCATAAGCCGCCGCAGAAGCAGAGGTATTACCTGTCGAGGCGCACATCAATCCTTTGGCCTTCTTTTCCATAGCCTTGGTAACCGCCATGGTCATACCCCGATCTTTAAACGAGCCCGTGGGATTAGCGCCTTCAATCTTTAAAAATAACTCTCGTCCTGGGCAGACCGTCTTAGCCAAGCGTGTGGCCGGAATGAGCGGAGTATTACCCTCCTGCAAGGTCACAATAGGCGTCTGATCGCCCACAGGTAGAAATTTTCGGTACTCCTCAATTATCCCACGCCAAGGTATCATCGTTCTCATTCTACCTTTATCGGCCAAAGTTGACTCAAGATTTATTCTACGGCTTCCATTCTTAGCAATGTCGTTGGTTCTGAAACGATGGATAGTGCATTAATGTCCTGAAGCGCAGATTGAAGCCCTCGCTCACTGGATCGATGAGTCACAATAACCAAAGGAACCGGTTGCCCTTTCTTTCTCCCTTTTTGAAGTACCGATGAAATGCTGATTTCGTGCTTGCCTAAAATCCCGGAAATGGTCGAGAGCACTCTCGGTTCGTCTTTTACCATACAGCGTAAATAATACCTACTCTCTATTTCAGCCATTGGCTTAATAGCGAGTGGCTGGCGTGATTCCCATTGGAATGATGTGGCAGGGACACGAGAGAAAGACCCGTGCATTCGATTCCGAGCCAAATCGATAATATCCCCTACCACCGCGCTGGCCGTTGGAAGGGAGCCAGCACCTTGCCCATACAGCACAATGTCTCCCACTGCATCACCAACCAGATGAATCGCGTTATATACGCCATTGACCTGGGCAATAGGAGACTCCGCTGGGACCAGCGTGGGATGTACACGCGCCTCAATAACCTGTTCCTGGCATTTCGCAATACCCAACAATTTAATGGTAAAGCCCAATTCTCGGGCAAAGGCGATGTCCACCGTGGAAATTTTGGAAATGCCTTCGGTATGAACGGCACTCATAGGAACGGGGGTACCATAGGCTAAGTTGACCATGATGACCAATTTGTGTGCAGCATCAACGCCATCGATATCCAAGGAAGGATCAGCTTCTGCATAGCCTTCACGCGTGGCTTCTTTCAAGATATCGCTAAAGTCTCGCCCTTCATGCGTCATTCGGGACAAAATATAATTGGATGTTCCATTCATAATACCCGTTATTGAAGTCAGACGATTGCCTGCTAGGCCTTCAGTGAGTGAACGAATAATGGGAATCCCTCCCCCTACACTGGCTTCAAATCCGAGATCGGCTTGCGCCTTGAATGCGGCTTCAAATACCTCTTCTCCATGGTCAGCTAGCAGCGCTTTATTTGCCGTGACCACCCCTTTTTTACTTGATAAGGCTTGAAGGATAAAACGTTTTGCCGGCTCATGCCCACCAATCAATTCCACCACGATGTCAATTTGAGGATCGTCCAAAATATCATTGACATTGGTGGTCAATATTCCAGAAGAAACCAGGACCCCTCGATCTGTAGTGACATCTAAATCCGCAATTTTGGCAAGTACCACTTTTCGACCAACTCGCCTTGTGATGATGTCGGCGTTATTGTGTAGAATTTTCACGACCCCTGAGCCGACCGTACCAAATCCAATAAGTCCAACCTTCACAACGAGCTCCATTACAAAGCTTCCCCCAACTTCAGAGCTTGGCGAATCCCTCGAACGGCTTGGAAGATCCGATGTTCATTTTCAACAAGTGCGAACCGCACATAATCATCCCCGCCCTCACCGAATCCGATGCCAGGGGACACCGCCACTTTCGCTTCCCGCAGTAACAGTTTTGAGAATTCTAAGGAGCCCATACCCAAGTACGGTTGCGGAATTTTGGCCCATGCAAACATCGTAGCGCGAGGATAGTCAATTGGCCATCCAATACGATTTAAGCCACGGACCAACGCATTACGTCGCCGTTCGTATAAACCAACGATGTCTTTCACGCAATCTTGTGGGCCGTTCAGTGCGATAATGCTCGCGATTTGAATCGGCTGAAACATCCCATAGTCCAGGTAACTTTTGACGCGCGTTAAGGCACCGATGAGATCAGGATTCCCCACACAAAACCCTACACGCCAGCCAGGCATATTGTAACTTTTTGAGAGCGAATAAAATTCCACACCAATTTTTTTGGCTTCAGGAATTTGCAGTAAACTGGGTGCGCGATATCCATCAAATACGAGATCGGCATAGGCTAAATCATGAATGACCCATACGTTGTGTTCCAACGCAAACTCTACCACCTTTTTGAAAAATTCGAGATCCACCACCTGCGTGGTTGGATTGTGTGGGAAGCTGATGATCAAGGCCCGGGGAGCCGGCTGGGTTTGTCGAAAGGCTCGTGTTAAATTTTCAAAAAAATCGGTGTCGGGGCCCAATTCCACACCACGAACTTCTCCTCCGGCAATAATGACACAATACATGTGGATCGGATACGTTGGGGTGGGTGCTAAGACCACATCGCCCGGGCCCACGATGGCCAGGGCTAAATGCGCTAGCCCTTCTTTTACCCCCAACGTGACGATCGCTTCGGTTTCCGGATCTAAACTGACATCATATTTTCGTTGATACCAACTGCAAATCGCATGTCGTAATTTGGTGATGCCCCGTGAGGCGGAATAACGGTGGTTCCGCCCGTTGCGCGCCGCTTCAATTAATTTATCGACAATGTGAGGAGGCGTAGGTTGATCGGGGTTTCCCATACCCAAATCAATAATATCCTCGCCTCGCTTCCGAGCCTGGAGTTTTAAGTCCTGGACCTGTGTGAAGACATATCCAGGAAGCCGTTGAATTCGGAAAAACGGGTCCATTTTCAATATACAATGAAAGAGCGTCCCTCAGTTTTGAGGGGCGGTGGAGAATAGAAAATCCTACATAATCTGTAGAGATTTCATTCTAGATGAGGGGATGAAGGCAGTCAATTTCGAAACATCGGATCTTGGGAAAAAGGGGAAAGAACTTCTTGGAATTCTTTTCCCAAATCAACTATGCCGCCAACAATTTATTGCCGGGGATATTCCCTTTTGCGATAATGCCATTCCACCTTGTTTCCTCAAAAAGGGGGTTCTATGGTACGACTTGGCGTTAACGTGGATCATGTCGCAACACTTCGACAAGCTCGAGGTGGGCATGAACCAGATCCAATTATGGCCGCAACCCTCGTACAATTAGCTGGGGCAGAAGGCCTTGTTGTCCACCTCCGAGAAGATCGACGTCATATCCAAGACCGCGATCTAACGATCCTGCGGGAAACGGTCCATATCCAATTGAATTTAGAAATGGCTACCGATGATTCTGTCGCCAAAATCGCTCTCACTGTCAAGCCCGATTTGGCCACTTTAGTTCCGGAACGCAGGCAAGAACTGACGACGGAGGGAGGGCTGGATGTGGTTGAACATCGAGATCGTATCCAATCCATGGTTAACCTTCTTCATGAGGGGGGCATTCCTGTCAGTTTGTTTGTTGACCCTGACGTGCAGCAAATTCGGGCTGCCCATAAGGTCAATGCTGACTTTGTGGAACTGCATACCGGCCGCTACGCCAATACTCGACGCCAACAAGAAGCCGATACCGAATATCATGCGCTCGTTCAGGCCGCTAAACTCGCAGCTAAATTAGGGCTCCGTGTCAGCGCGGGGCATGGGCTCAACTATCAGAATGTCCAACGGTTGACCCAGATTCCTGAAATTGAAGAGTGTAATATCGGCCATAGCATCATTGCTCGGGCCGTGTTTGTTGGACTTGAACGCGCAGTTCAAGAAATGAAAGCCCTCCTCACATAAATATTTTCAAACCCCTTACCCTAGTCGTATTCAACTATTATGTGGCTCGTGACCCCAGAACAGATGCAAGAGCTTGATCGCCAGACGATTCAAGACGCCAAAATTCCTGGGACCACTTTGATGGAACGTGCAGGGACCGGTGTCGTCACCCATCTTCTTCGGCACTTTGGACCTTTAAAAGGGAAAAAAGTCGTCGTGTTTTGTGGGAAAGGGAATAATGGCGGGGATGGTTTGGTCGTTGCTCGGCTCTTGCATAACAAAGGAGCGTATCTCACGGTGATCTTGATGGCTCCCTATAAAGACCTCAGCAAAGATGCCAAAACGATGTATCGCCGTCTGAATAAAAAAATAAAACCTTCTCACATCCTGGTTCTACCTAGTCCGGAAACTTTGGTGTCTTTGGCACAAGACGCCCATATCCTCATTGATGGACTTCTAGGCACAGGCCTTTCGTCATCCCTGCGCGATCCTTATGCCACAGCTATTACGGCCATGAATGCCTCCCACGCCTATACGGTGGCAGTAGACATCCCCTCGGGATTAGATAGCCAAACAGGGGCGATCTTGGGCACCGCCATACAAGCCGACCTGACGGTGACATTTGGTTATCCTAAAATTGGGCTCTATGTCGGGGAAGCTATTGATCAGGTTGGGCACATCGAAGTCGTAGATATTGGTATTCCTATTGAGTATGTCCAGGAATTGAAACCTCAGAATCACCTCCTCTCACACGAGCTGGTCCGTGCCCTGATTCCTCCACGTCGTGCATCGGCTCATAAAGGAACATTCGGACATGCAGGCATTGTGGCGGGTTCACCTGGGAAGGCCGGTGCACCAGCCCTGGCTGGCCTAGGAGCGCTCCGAGTAGGCACGGGTCTTGTGACCGTTGGCACGCCTCAGACAGTCGCTCCTATTCTGGAATCCAAGCTTCTTGAAATCATGACAATGGCCTTACCGGAAACTCCCGAACATGTGTTAGGGCTTGAGGCCTGCCCAGCTCTTTTACGTTTTTGCCAAGACAAATCGGCCATGGCCTTTGGACCCGGGCTAGGCATTTCCTCCTCGACCACCGAGCTATTCTCTCATCTTCTTCCACAACTTGATGTAGCCTGCGTGCTGGACGCCGATGCCCTTAATAACTTGGCTTCAGATCTCAATGTCTTTTCCCGCATGAAACAGCCTCCGGTGTTAACTCCGCATCCTGGGGAGATGGCGAGACTCTTACCAAACACTTCATCAAAATCGATTAATGAAGATCGAATCGGGATAGCCAGAAGCTTTGCCACCAAACATTACGTCATTCTCGTCTTAAAAGGCGCCAACACCGTTATTGCCGACCCTCACGGCCAGGTCGCCATATGTCCAACGGGAAACCCGGGAATGGCGTCGGCCGGGATGGGGGATGTGTTGACAGGTATGATTGCGGGATTTTTAGCACAAGGTTTGACCGCTTGGGATGCAGCCCGAACAGGGGTCTATATACATGGACTGGCTGGCGACTTAGCCGCCTTGACCCTCGGAGAACCGGGCTTGATCGCCAGTGATCTCATCTCAACAATCCCCCGTGCTCTCACTCAAACAATCTCAGGGAAATCAGAGTAAAAGGAGGACCTGCTATCCTAGACACGCCTTCTAACGTCTCTCCCACACCCAGCCTCGATTCTCTCACTCGTGAATTGGACTCAGCAGAGCAAACGCTGGCGTTTGGAGAACGCCTAGGTCATACCCTCAGAGGAGGAGATGTCCTCGCCTTAACCGGCGATTTGGGTGTGGGAAAGACGCACATGACTCGGGGGATTGCTCGGGGCTTGGGGATTCCAAATGGACAAGTGAACAGCCCGACGTTTTCCCTTATTCAAGCTTATGAAAGTCGGGTTCCCGTCATTCATGTTGACCTTTACCGACTTCAAAACCCTGCAGCCATTGCACAGTTAGGGCTGGAAGACTATTTCACTGCCAAGAATATTGTCATCATTGAATGGGCTGATCGCTTCATTCAGGCACTTCCACCTGATTATCTTGAAATTCATTTGGAACACGGTGCCATCGAGACGACCCGTTCTATGACCATACGAGCAACAGGACCCAGAAGCATGGCTATTGTGTCGGCCCTCCGTAGCAACACAGCATCATAATTCACCTTTAACCCCCAACTAACGACTGCTGCTTTCCCATGAACGATCAAGAACTCTCCCCGCTCATGCGTCAATATCAAGGCATAAAGGCGCAAAATCCTGAAGCCATCCTGTTTTTTCGAGTTGGGGATTTCTATGAAATGTTTTTCGAGGACGCTGAAGAAGCCTCCAGCCTCTTAGGTATCGTCCTCACTGCACGAGGGAAAGCCAAAGGCACCTCAATCCCCTTGTGTGGTGTGCCACATCACACCGCAACCGGGTACATTGCGAAACTCCTTAAATCCGGGAAAATCGTAGCCCTATGCGAGCAAGTCGAAGATCCAAAAGTTGCGAAGGGACTCGTTCGACGGGAAGTTGTTAGAGTCTACACTCCCGGCACCTTGTATGACCATGAACTCCTCCCAGCTCAAGAAGCTAACTATATTTCTTCAATCTTTTACTCGCGTGAGCCTTGCCCTGATAACCCCACATCGGCACCCCGCGTGGGCTTGGCCACATTGGATCTTTCAACAGGAGAATTTTGGATTTCTGAAGCACCATATGAAGAATCACAGCAGATTCTCATGGATGAACTGGTTCGTATCGATCCCAAAGAAGTCATCTGTCCCGATTCGGTGTATGAAAAACTTTCCAAACGTCTCCAAGCTTTAGCGATCGCTCGTGTGGTTTCTCGTGACCTGAATACCTTTGAATTAGAATTGAGCAAAGGAACCCTCACGAAGACTTTTGAGGTGGCTGATATTCATGAGCTTCAACTTTCTGGACTGACGGTGGGATACCAAGCCAGCGGTGGACTTTTGCGGTATCTCACGGACACTCAACCGACATTAACCCATTCACATTTGCGCCGTCCGTGGGTTCGCCTGCTTGAACAAGAAATGCAATTGGACCAGTCCACACTTCGAAATTTGGAAATCCTCAAACCAGCATCAGAGCAACGCCAAAGTCCAACCTTGTTCACCACGTTGGATAAAACCCAAACTCCAATGGGTACCCGATTATTGCGACAGTGGGTCGTTCGTCCTCTCACCCAACTTTCGGTGATTCAATCTCGGCAAGACGTCGTCAGTGAATTGGTCAATCAAGTGGGTAACCGGATGTCGATTCGAGGGCATCTGAAATCAATCAAAGATCTGGAACGCCTGAATAGCCGCATAGCGTTGGGGGTGGCTAATCCTCGCGATCTTATGAGTCTTTATCACTCGTTGGAAAACTTGCAGAAGATTCAGCAGCTCTTGGCATCCTTCCAATCCGATTTCCTGAAGGCCATGTATGTCGGCTGGGATTCACTCGGAGATGTCTCTTCCTGGATTTCAGATTCACTCATCGAGAACCCTCCACTCTCAGCGAAGGAGGGAGGAATTTTCCGAGAAGGGATCAATGGAGAGCTTGATGAGCTTCGCATGCTTTCCAAAGAAGGTACCCGGTTATTGGCCGAAATGGAAACCAGGGAACGTGCCAAAACCGGGATTGACTCCCTCAAGGTAAAATTCAATCAAGTCTTTGGCTATTACATCGAGGTCACAAAAGCCAATGCCCCTCGAGTACCACCGGACTATCTTCGAAAACAGACGCTGGTAAATGCCGAACGCTTTACCACAGAAGTACTCCAGGAACTCGAAGGTCGTCTTTCCAGTGCCGATCAAAAGATGAAACATGTGGAATTTGAGCTATTCGCAGATCTCCGTGGCCGCGTGGCCTCCGCAGCAACACGAATTCAGGCCATGGCTCAACAATTAGCTACTCTCGACGTCTTTACCGGTTTGGCTGAAACCGCCACCCTCAACCGCTATGTTGAGCCCACGGTCTATGAAGGGGGCATGATCCAAATAACGGAGGGGCGGCATCCCGTAATTGAGAATATCCAAAATACCGGCGGATTTATTTCAAATGACACCATTCTTGATTTTGATACCAACCGCCTCCTATTAATCACCGGCCCTAACATGGCAGGAAAAAGCACCTATCTCCGGCAAGTGGCGCTCATTGTCTTGATGGCACAAATGGGAAGTTTTGTTCCGGCTGATTCTGCTCGTATTGGCTTGGTTGATCGAATTTTTACTCGAGTGGGAGCAGCTGATGATCTGAGTGCGGGACAAAGCACTTTTATGGTGGAAATGACTGAAACGGCCAAAATTTTACAGGCCGCCACTTCCCGAAGTCTGTTGTTGCTCGATGAAGTGGGAAGAGGGACCAGCACGTATGACGGTCTTAGTATTGCCTGGGCGTTAGTGGAATATATTCTTGATCGAGGAAACCTGGGAGCCAGGACTCTCTTTGCCACTCATTACCATGAAATGACTCAGTTGGAAACTCAGCGGGAAGGCATTAAAAATTACACCGTGCTCGTACAGGAAAAAGGACAGGAAATCTTGTTTTTGAGAAAAATTATTCTCGGGAAAGCGGACCGAAGTTATGGCATTCAAGTCGCCAAATTAGCTGGTATTCCAACACCCATCCTTCATCGTGCCAAAAATATTCTGGAACAACTTGAACAAGACCATGCTTCGCCAAATGTATCAAACTCAGAAAATCCAGACACACTTTCTTTTCCTCCTGAACAACTTTCCCCTCATCCTCATATCATCCTGGAAGAAGTCAAACAGATAGACTTATTTTCTATGACACCTCTTGATGCCCTGAATCGCTTAGCAGACTTCAAAGCTCGTTTAGAGGGTGATACGGACATAAAAAAAGAAAGGCCTGCGTAAAACGCAGGCCTTCCTCATAAACCTTTAAGAACAAATGTTAAGGTTATTTATCTGGTGACCACACTCCTAGCCCTTGGTCAGAATAAGGAATCACGCCAGCAATTGGAGTTCCACCCGGAATCATCACATCATATTGCATTTTCCGGTTATTTGGCCAGCTCTCATTAGCAGTAGCTTTATCTGGCGTCGTAGTCCGTAAGGCGTGGATGCTGCGAGGTTTATCCGGCGTTCCAGCTACGTCTTCGACCTGCTTAGCCGAAAGAATCACACGCTTGTTTTGTTCTTTTTCTTGGACCGTAATTTCAACCATTCCGTAGTTTGACGCCTTCGTTTCCCCCATAACAGCCTGGCTGTGAGAATCTTTTCCCGCCGCCTTCAGAGTGTCAAACACTTTGTCATCTGCTGCGTAAAATTTAAGGTTTTTGCCGGGAAAATATTTTTGCCAATAATAGCCGCTTTCGGCGTTGCCACCAAATACGGCAATGTTGATCCAGACCGCTTTATCATAGGGATCGGTTACGGCAACTCGGCCACGAAGCGTGGTCGGCTTGCTCAAATCGCCCCACTCAAAGCGTTCTTGGAATGCCTCGATCGCCAATGCGCTGGAGGCCATTGTGCCTACGAGCGCCATGGCTCCAACAAGGGCCCATCCTTTTATCTTAGCACCTTTCATAATGGCTTCCCTCCTCGACTAAAAAGTTGTATGTCATTCTGTTATTAATGTTTAAAACTTGTCTCTAGTTCAGTAACTTAAAACCTGTGACCGTATGCCCACTCACTTGCACTTCCATGGCCACAAAATCTTGGGCGGCTTTAGTCATTTGGTCCATGAGGGCTTTGTCTTTTACCGCTAACCTTACCGTGGTTTGCGGGGTGTACCAACCGGAATACGGGTTATTTTTATCAGTCCCGCCCTGGTATCCCCAGGCACAACAGGAGACTAGCGGATCCGGCAAGGTCTGAATACGATCATCGGAAGCTCGGCCTGGAGGAGTCCCCACTTCGGCTGGTGCCGAAGTATTCCAATATTGAATCCCGAATAGAATTTCTCCATCAGGATTGTCAGCCCAATGCCCAAAGATTCTCCCCTTCAAACTCGAGGCAGCCACGCCTTTGTAGGAAATTTCACCTTGGCTTGCGACCTCTTTGGGATCCCCTTTGGCCTTTGGATTTCCAGCAGCAGGGCCTTTTTGCGCATAGACCGCTCCCGCCATTCCCATGCTGAGCAAGCCAAACGCACAGAGAGCTACCATCGCCCGACGTAGAGATGACTTCTTCATCTGCTCCCTCCTTACAGTGTTAGAATGACAAAAATGAAAAAACAACTTGACCTTTTTATTTTCTCGAACTTTTACCCGATCTTTTCTATTATTTTCATCCCCGTTACCGCTCATTTAAGCATCCTTGGTCCGGGGAGGGACAATGCTACTCATCCGGGGCATCGTTGTCAAGCAAATTACCGGGTCAAATACATTACTGGGATATTTTTAAGGCTCATCCCCACTTAGCGTTAATTTTCTTAGGTATTGGACCTAGGGCTGTCACCGCAAATGCTTTTTGATCTAATAGTTTCTGACTGAGTTGTCGGATTTGATCTGGTGAGATTCGGTCAATGGCTTTAACCATTTCTTGCAGCGTCACATGACGCCCTTGATAAAGTTCGTCTTTCGCCAGTTTATTCATGCGGCCATAGGTTCCTTCTAAGCCCAACATCAAACTTCCTTTAAGTTGGGTTTTGGTCCGCTCCAAGTCTTTGAATGCCAGCCCACGACGGCACAATTTCTTGGTTTCTTTGCAAATCTGATCAATGACCGCGCCCACTTCCGTCGGTCGTGTGGCGGCATAGACGGTTAACGTCCCTCCATCGAGAAAGCTAGAAAGGTGCGAATAAATTGTGTAGGCCAATCCACGCTTTTCCCGAACTTCTTGGAACAACCGCGAACTGACCCCACCGCCCAAAATGGTATTGAGGATATGAGCCGCATAGCGATCGGGATGCGCAATAGGGAGCCCCTTAAATCCCACGCACAGATGAACTTGTTCCAATGGTTTTTGATGAAGACTTTGGCGTGCCTTCGGCTGGTCGGGCCAACGATCGTTTTCAATTTTCCTAGAAGGCGTCGCCGTCCCCTCCCCTTGCCATTGTCCAAAATATTCGTTGACTTGATCCAGCAATTTGGGAAAGGAAAAATTTCCAGCCGCAGCCACGATCGTGTTTTCCGGTCGGTAATGTTTGTGTTTATATTGGAGAAGTATACGGCGATCCATTTGTTGCATCGCTCGTGAGGTCCCCAAAATTGGGCGCCCGAGGGGATGGTTGCCCAAGACGTCCTTGGCATGTAACTCATGAATATAATCCTCCGGATCATCCTGAACCGTTCGGATTTCCTCGATCACAATCTGCTTTTCTTTTTCAATATCTCTGGCCCCAAAACGCGAATGATGGAAGAGATCGGCTAAAAGATCGAATGCCGCTCCCGCTTGTTGGTCCAAAACCTTGACATAAAACGCTGTGGCCTCATGGGTGGTAAAGGCATTCATTTCCCCACCC
>JBFJON010000002.1:0-13861 GCA_041617575.1 Nitrospirales bacterium
GGTACGGCCTGCAAATTTTTTGCTGCAATTTTTTTGCAGGAAACTACGAAAGCCAACCCCTCTACTCTTGACTGGGAGCGCGGCACTATGTCCGCCTACATTCTGCTGGACCTCATCCGAACTGGGAGTATCGTCGTATTGCTCCTAGTCATTGCCGCACTTGCTGTGGCTGTGAAGCCTTGGAAGTATCGCCGCTAGGTACTCAGGGCGGCACGAAACCATGAACCTACCCAAGGGAAGGAAACCTACTCATGAGTAAGAAACAGAAGCATGATGCAGAGCCAACGCCTGAGACGGCAGAGGCCCAACAGCAACAACAGGAAGAGGGCGATAAGCTCCTCAAGGCTTACAACAGCCTTACGAACAAAGGACGTGAGCACATTCGGGCTTGCGTCAAGCTCGCTAAACAGGCTGGGAACATTACACGGGGCGTATGCTTCGAGTTCTCCCAGTTCTTAGCGACGGAGCTTGGCTCGATCCCTCAGGACGTGGCAACGGATGCCGAGCAACGGGCAGCGGCAATGAGGCCCAAGATTACGGCAGGCATCACGGCGCTGAGGCTGGACGCAAGGGCGGTGGCCGAGGATAAGGCAGTCAACAGTGTAAAGAATGCCGCCGGGAACGTCCGGCGCGTATTTGAAACACCGGCCAGCATCTTTGAAATTGAGGAAGGCCGAAAGTTGACCGGCCCCGAGGTGATCGGGCTGTGGGCCGCGAAAGACTACAGCTATAACCTCAGCCGGGCCACAAGAGCAATGCAGGACGCACAGACCCCCACGGTCAAAACGTTGTTTGAGCTTGTGGCCAAGGGAACGGGGTTCTTCCGGCGCATGGATACCTTGCTGAAGGAAGACCCGGAAAAGCTGCAGGAAGAACTACAACAGGTACGCCAACTGGTGGACGACACCATTGCACGGGCTCGCATCAGGGTGGCCCGAATGGAAGGCGGAGAGGTCGAGACGGCAGCGGCGACGGCCACCGCAGCATAGCAAGGCATGAGGTAACCAACGGACCGGCTGGGGAATGCTAGTGCAATCCTAGCAACGGGACTGTGGGGGGTGGGGAGCAAGCATGAAGACTTTTCACCGGTGAAAAGTCTTCATACTAATTCCGGGCCGGGTAAATCGCCCGAATGCTCCCCACCCAATGTGGAAATGTGGAAAGGGAAGCTTTTTTTACCCCCTAACGGGGGAGGGGAGGGGTGTGCCCGCCAACATATAGGGAAAATGCTATATCCTAATATTCAAATATCCGCTTTTTTTAAAAAAGAATTTCTCCCAAAAAAACAAGTTGGCTAAAACCGTGCACTTGGGCAAAAAAATTGCTGCAAAAAAATTGCTGCAAAAAAATTGCCCCCTCTTTTTAAAGGGAGGATATCGAAAATGAAAACGTCGGCAATGGCCCTACTTTTCGATCAGGCTAAAGACATTAACAATTTGTCCTTAGCGAAAGCAACCTGGATCAATCTGGAGTTGACCCGAAGTTCCCTACAGATGCGTCAAATTGCCCTTGAGGTTATCAGGGAGATAGAGACCGGAGGGTAATTTCCTTTCCGCGTTCCGGCCCAAAAAAACCCGTTGCGAGAAAAGAGGCAAAAAAAATGCTGGTAATTTCCCTATGGTTCCTAATTCTTTCCCTGGTCTTCACTTTCGGGTACTGTGTGGGCGCCGTAATGGGGAGACAGGCAAACTCAGAGGAAGCATTTTTGACAGGTAGAGAAGCCGCGATTGAGGAGGCACTGATAGAAAAGAAGATCCCTGTCAACATTAGGAAAAACTAGTCTCTGGTCGCGGGGCGGTGAGTCTCGGGAAAAATCTCTTTGAACGGGAACCCGGAGGTAATTCTAAAATGAGTCACTACGCTACTTTTACCCAGTTCGGCGCGGCCCTTAGCTACGCTAGGGTGTGGGCCCAGTTGGAGTACAGCGCCCATATCACCAGCGAGCATGGACGGAAGTTCGTGGTGCGGGTGCAGTGGTTCCCTTCGAGGTAGGGTGAAAATGGCCCATCACGGACTAGACGGCGAGGATATGGCAAGATTAGGTATAGATCCTGAGTTACTTGCCAAAATGCAACAGTACTCTAGATATGTGAGTCGGAAACGCAAAGAGCGGAGGTTTCGTAAACGTCTCAAAAAGAGAGATCCCGCCAATTTCACTAGGGGAACTTTTGCCTGGAAAGAGGGCAGAGGAACCGCCAGTGTTATCCAACAAGAACAATTCCTCCCAGGCACAGGGTTAAGTAAATCCGCAAACTTCCGACCAGTAGGTGCCCCCGGCGGACTTTGGGAAGTATCCCCAAGAATAAGAGAAAAGGCCGCAGAAACATGGTCCGTGTGGAAAACGGATAAGGGCAAGGAAAAGGTTTTATTAGGGACCGGATTTACTAAATGTTGCCAAGGGCAGGGCTCTTACCCTAACGGTTCCAAGGCATATTGTACCGCCACAACCTGTGCTAATTGTTTTGTGGCCCGTCTTAATGTTCCCAAGTCCACTGCACTACAAATTTCCAGAGATCCTTACAACCCCAATCCAAAGAATATTGTAGATACTTGTGGCGTTGATCCCCACGGCAAGAAGACAGGCGGCAAATCTCTACATCCCCTCGATGCTGCACCCTGGAAACTAACTTCCAAACGTTTGTTTTATAAAACCAAAGACCAAAAACAACACGACCCCAAAGATATTGCCCGATGGGAAAATCCTCCAAAGTGAGTTACATACTCAAGAACACATACTGTGCTCATATAGAGCTTTCAACCGATAATTGGGTTGTGTATAGATTATTGGTTGTAAGCGGTAAAGTGGTGTTCGAAAAAATAGTCCAAATGAAATCCACTCGTTGGAGTGCCGACGAAGTGGATGTTTTTTTGGGCAGGGAACCAACCCACATCAATCCGGATGGTACTAGATGGTACTTTTGAGTATGTGAAAATTTTTTTGTCCAAATATCAAAAGAGGCGAAAGTAGCGCTAGTGAGGGTGTGGATGTGTCGTTCCATGTGCGGTATTTGAGGTACCGCAATCACCGTGGAATGATCGGTAAGATACCCGACGCGTTCTTAAGTGCATCGGTGAAAGAGATTCGTGGACTTCGGGAAGCGCGGGGAAAGTATCGGGCCAAGTAGCTAGCGCTACTATTATACCTTACTAGATTACTGGAGGCTGTTGAACATGACTAAATTATCTGTTAATATTCCTGACAAACTTCTTGAAGACACCGCAAAAAGCAGGATCAAAACACTGGAACGGTCGTTGAAAGCAAAAGAAACAAAAATCAGGCGGCTTGAGAAAAAGGTTAACGACCTAAAAGCTACACTTAAGTTGTATGAAAGGTATAACAACAGGTTAACTGCTTTAATTGGCGCAGCCGAACAACTTGTGGAAGTAGCTAGGAACCACTGGGACTTGGTTGATCCTGAAAATGAGTGGTGAAACTGGCCGAAGGAGATGAGAGGCCCTTGAAATGAAAAGACCTGATCATAGGTATGGAACCCTGAATCACTGGCTGCAATGGCTTGAGGCACACCCAGAAGAACTTATTGAAGCCAATGATCTGAGGAAAATTCTAAAAGCGTTAGTCAATGAGTTGCGGCAAGATATTGACAGCGTTAGGAGATCTGCTGACAGTGCAGCCAGTGCAGCACTTTATGTTGCAAACCTTTCTCGGTAGCCCCTTTAATATACGCCAGGTTTCCCCATAAGGGAGGGTATGAAAATGAACTACCGAGTGTATTTACCTTGCCCCAGGGGGCCCGATTGGGGCGCGGCTACGCTATCAAAAGGGAGGAACGAATGCTCGACATCACTGCAAAGTATGGAGTTGACATCACTGTGGAGGACACAGGTGTAGTCCACGTCAATGTGGATGGCATCTGTCAACTCCGTATATGTCGAATCCCTTTCTGTGTTGTGACCCTCACGAGGCCATCATGGAGATCACTATCGAGTGATGGGACTCATGCCGAGTTTGAGTTCCATCCAGCACCATGCCGATGCAGCTCTTAGGGATCTAGAATGACCCACTACGCCGCTTCTGCGGAGGACAATATGAGAAACGATAAGACAGAGGCGCAGGAGATCCGAGAAGTCGTTGACTGGGTAGAAAAGGGCCTCAAACGAGAGCACGGCCTGATCTTGAGTTATCCGTTCCTCGATGCGCTTCGGGCACAACTTGATAACCTCACACAGAAGGCCGGGGAGAGGGCCGTCCAGAAGAACCAGCGGGAGCTTCTGCGTCTACTGGGTCTTAGAGAGATCTGGTAAAAATTCAAAACCCCTTTCAATTTGTGGAGGTTTTCTAATGCGGGTGACCGTTCGGCCACTGAGATGTGTCTATTTACTTGTCATCACAGTCGCGGCATTCGTTTTTTTTGGGTGGGGACCCGGTCTGTTAGTTCTAGCAGCCCAGGTTGACCTGACCCTTTAGTCCCCCTTCCTAACTGGCGCAGAGGGAAAAGAAAAGGAGGGAATACATAATGAATATATTGGTGGTGTTGGGGTTGTTGGTGGGGTTGTTGGTGGTAAGTGTGGTATTCACCATATTTCTACAAGAATCGGACGCTGGGTGGACCGAGTTGTATGTGAGAGACTGCCCCGTTTGTTTGCGGAGGACGTTACAGAAAGGTTCCGTTAATCGCAGATGGATAGGGCGTTGTTTGTCATGTGCGTATGAGGAGGGGTGGTACACTTGATGCACATCGGAGGCTCCATGAATGCCACAGACGCCATTCTCGAAGGCATCGCCCAAGCGCAGACGCTGGGGTGTCATCGACCGCAAACGTCGCGGCCATCATCGTCAGGCCCCGTCCGTTATAATGGGTCGAACCTCAAGGGAGGCTCGCCATGAACACCCGTGAAGCACTCGACAAAATCGACGACTTGCTCGCAGAGCTACCGGACCCTGTACAGTGTGAAGTAATGACCGTTCTCACGGCGCTTCGTGGCCCAGACACCATTTGCACCGACCGAGCAAAAAACGCAACGGTGCTCATTCGAGTAACCGCGTTTCCTAAGACATTCGCCAAACGCACAACAGGGTTAATAGTAAATGTGCAGCCCCACCTACGAAACACTGTCAAACCTTCACACCACTTTGAGACACATGCCTACTGTGCGGCTATTACCTTGGATGTTTCGCAAGAGTTTCAGGACCTTGACGCTTTCCGAGTAGACACAAAAGACGCAGAACGTCCCAGGTTTGCTCCATGAATGCCACAGACGCCATTCTCGAAGGCATCGCCCACGCCCAAACATTGGGTGTTATAGATCGCAACGTAGCGGCCATCATCGTTAAGTCCCATCTGAAGGATGCGGGCTACCACATTGCCCATACCCCGACGCAACGCAAACTCGGCCGGAGGCGAGTGCTGGATGCGCTAGCAGCGGCCCAAGCGGAGGACGCATGAAACCGAAAGAACCGTGGTCGGATGTTGCGCCAATTTGCGTACGTAAGAGTACTAGACGCGAAGTCGGTGGCTGTATGATGTGCGAACCTTATCGCTGGACATATAGAGTTGTTTTCGTGGTGAAGTTTGGAGGATTTCTGACACGAATCTGCCGCCACCATGCCTCTTTATTGGCTGACACACTAAAGAAACAGCTTTAATGTTGCGATCAATAGGAAAGGGGGACGTAAAATGACTGTTGCGTTGGTGGGAGATATTCATGGGGATTTTGACGGTCTTCACCAAATAATGCACAAATTAAAGGGCGAGGTGGAATCTGTGATACAAGTAGGAGATTTGGGCGTATGGCCAGAACGGATTTCAAACTGGAAGCCTGTTAAGGACATGCCTCTTTTCTTCATAGAAGGTAACCACGAGTATTATCCAATGATTCCCCTAGATTCCCTGGAGGATTCTGTAGAAATCAGAGATAATTTGTTTTATATACCAAGGGGTACAGTAAAAAGTTTCCCCCTAGGGACAGATAACACAGAGACGGAGATCTTGTTTTGCGGCGGAGGCGCTTCAGTAGACAAGGCCATGCGACAACCGGGCTGGAACTGGTTTCCGGAGGAAGTGCCTAGATACAAGGATATTGAAAAACTGGAAAACATTGCTTACGCCGACATGATGGTAACCCACGCTCCTCCCCAATCCGTGGTCAAAAAACATTTCGATCAAAGCGAGATCTTTTTAAGACAGTGGGCCCTTCCAAAGGGTTGGATTGATCCCACCACGGAAGTGATCCAAGAAGTTTGGGACAATCTCGGTAATATACCACTGGTTTGCGGACACATGCACCGTTCTGTATCAGAGGGCAATGTTCGTATTCTTAATATAGGAGAAGTTCTTATATTGTAAAAAATAATTGTGGCTAACGACGGGAGGTGTATCATGACGCGGCACCAGTCAAAGTGCGTGGTCGAGTTCTGCAACACTACACTACGCCATTGTCCAGGGTGTGGCTCCTACTGCCCTGTGCATGACGGGCCACATGACACCGAGCTGGCGACGGACGCTGCCCACGAGTGTTATCTCCGTGGCCACCATTCGTGGCGTTTATACAGAACACAGACGTGGCTATATGACAAGCGCTGGGCGGTTAGAGGTGACGAAATGGTGTGTAGCGATTGTGGAGCCAAACAGAGACATACTATATTGTGCATGGCCTGTGGCGCAAAGGATAGCAGCCTCTTTGTTACTGGTTGCGGTGATTGTGGTGAGGAGCGAGTAGAGGTAGCTAAACGTCGTGGTGTCAGCCCACACACTCTTGTGCCTGGTGCGGACTTCATACCCAATCGCTTGTGTCGAGATTGTTGTATATCGGGACACCACACCAGACCGAGTTGGGAAGGAGAGTGAGTAGTGTGTTATTCGGCACTCCATAGTACCGATGCAGGCAAGCTCCGACGTTTCCGGGGACGTAGGGGGTGGAAGTATATGATTTGGTGCTCTGATCGTTTTCTGGCGGAGTCCCCCATTATGGGGGAAACCTGGGAAAGCGAGATTTTGGTCTCGAACTACAACGGTGGACTAGGACTGGAATTTTCAGGTCGTCAAGACAGTATTTTAGTTCTTAGAGGCATCCACTTCTTTACCAGCCCTCCTTGGTCGGATAAAGGTTGCTGGGGATGGGGATTTCCCACCACGTCCAATTTCTACACTCGCAAGATGATTATACAAGTCTCTGTTTTTGGACATGGTTACGTGAACGAGGAGCAGAAGGTAGGGGTCGCGGAGTCCGCTATCATCCAAAAGATAATCCTCCCTGTGTATACGAGTCCGCGTGACCTGCAGCGGTTCCGGAGGCAGTACCCATTCGCCGAAGTCCAAAGGGAGGTGAGGAGTGAGTACCTTTAACTCGGGGAATGTTGAGGGTTACCCGACGCCAACCTAAAGGAGGAAAAAATGAGAAAGTTGCCCCACCCACAAGAAATTCAGTTATTAAACTCGGAAAATCAACCCGAAAGGTGGGTACGAAGGGGACTATCGCACAAGAAGTCCGTTTTCACTGACGCCCAAAAGGAGGCTCTTGAGGCACAATTGAAAAGGCAAAAAAGGGTAAACGGTGCGTAATGTCCAACAAGATTGCTCCAATAGACGGATTATACAAGTACCTCGACGCAGACGGGGCTCCCTGTAACGGTGGCCGGGGTGTTTGGCCGCTTCCCCAAAACGGCACGCCAGGCGAATACCTAAAGGTTTCGGGGGAATTGATTCCGTGTAAGAACGGCCTCCATCTGTGTCGGGCGAAAGATCTCCTTTATTGGAATGGGCCCACTCTCTGGAGAGCAGAGCCCTACCCGTTATCACGGAGAGTGGTGCGTGATGACAAGGTGGTGGTGCGGAAAGCACGCCTGCTTTACCAGATTGAAACCTGGAACACCCAAACCCAACGCCTATTTTCCGCTGACTGCGCGGAGGCCGTGAGTCATCTCAACCCGGATCCTCGTGTAGTTAGGGCAATTCTCGTCAGCCGACAATACGCATTCGGACTCGTCAACGACGTGGCGAGGGCTGCGGCGAGGGCTGCGGCGAGGGCTGCGGCGAGGGCTGCGGCGAGGGCTGCGGCGTCGGATGCGGCGAGGGCTGCGGCGGCGGCTGCGGAGCGGAATGAGGCGTCGATTGGGTCGGTCACGGCGGCGGCTGCGGCGTGGGCTGCGGCGTCGGCTGCGGCGTGGGCTGCGGCGAGGGCTGCGGCCGGTCTTTCGGCCGAACCATGGCTGAGTCTGTCGCATCTGCCTCTTTTGTCTCAAACGAAGGCGTGGGCTGCGGCGAGGGCTACCCAGACAGACCTATTGTTAGCCTATCTAAACAATGAGGTGGATTTACATGCCATCAGAGACCGAGTTTCCTGACCCCTGGTTTCGTCACAGACGGGATATTTTAGCCTACGTCTATGTGATCATAACCTGGTATCTGCCTTGGATTGTTCTCTGGATCAGGGAGTTGAAATAAAAAGCATCGGGAAGATACCTATTACCCGGAGTACGCCGCCGTGAGAGAAATTACCATGAAGTATTGGTACGAAGCAGCATCGGTGAGAAAAGAGATATATCTCGGTCCCGCTTTAGTTAAAAGGTGGTGTATAAAATGGATCTTGTACAGGAAATTCACGACTACGAGACCCGGCGTGAGATTGAACGCGCACTCATCAACGTAGTGCGCCTAGTTCAGCGGGCTCAAGACCGGCAGTTTCGAGAGGCCGTACGTGAGTTGGGCTCATGGACACCCGAATGCGTCAACGAGAAGGTGTTCAATCTACAAAACCCGTACTATTCTCAGGGAGATGAACGCGCACCGTTCTTCAGCGAAACCTATCTTTACAGTCTGCTCGGCAAGGAGGATGCACGAACACTATTAGCACTCATGCGACCGGTCTTTCGGGCCGCCGGATGGCCAAGTCTGTGAAACGCGAGGTTTCCCGGCAAACCATGTAGGGAGGACTTCCATGAAAATGACCAAGTGCTACATTGTAACGAGCGGAGAATACTCGGACTACAGAATCTGGGCAGTATTCTCTGCAGAGCGGGCTGCCCAAGACTACGCTAAGGATGTTGGATGGGGGAGCCGCGTGGAAACCTACCGAGTGGATATCCCGAGGTCAGAACTCGGGGGCGCCCATGTCGTTGTCGTAGACCAGGAGGGAACCGTCCGGGATAGTAGGTACGGCATCTATAACTTGCCTA
This sequence comes from Nitrospirales bacterium, assembly GCA_041617575.1. Lineage (GTDB taxonomy): Bacteria > Nitrospirota > Nitrospiria > Nitrospirales > UBA8639 > Nitrospira_E. The sequence continues at coordinate 9,134 of JBFJON010000002.1, forward strand.
GTACTCCCGCGGAACGTCGTCGGGAAATCGTTGTATGGACGTATAAGCTGGCTCGACTACGAAATGAAAAGATCCGTCAAAAGCATTTCCTTGTCAATGAGTTCATCGGCTATGGCCTCACCGAGGAACACGCCCGCCGTTCAGCCGAAGAACTGCGCCGCGCTACCCTATCGGTCGAAGGACGCCAAGTAGATCAACGGGAGATGGCCCAAAGACTGCAGGCCGAAGAAGACGCAGCACAGTGGCCCTTAAAGTGAATCGAAGACGTACTATTCGCGAGTGCCCCCGGTTCTAACGCCGCCGTGAGGAGGATGCCATGAAGTATTGGTACGAAGCAGTAACGGTAGAGAGCGAGATATATCTCGGTCCCGCCGCCCAGGTACTCGACGACTATGGGTGGGAAGTGGTGACGGCAATATCCACAAAATCGAACCGCGAGACCGCTCTTTACATCTTGGTACGGCAACCCATATCCAGCGCCGATCTACCCCCGCTTCCCTCCTCTGAAGAACTTAATATGTATGGGAGGATTCTTTCCCAGCCATGACTAATCATACCAAAGAATACATATCAAAAATGTTTTTGAGTATAGTTCTTTTCACACCCCTAAGCTATCATTTTCTGATAACACCGATTGATATAGGGTTCATTTTGTTTCTTACACTTGCAGGATTTTTCTGCTGGGTTCTGGTACACTTGGTACTTTATTGCAAAAATCAAGGAACTGTTATGGTGAGCAAACGGATCTATGAGATCGGACGCTGGTGCGTCTGGGTGGAAGTGTACTCGGCAACATCGGGCTGTGGATGGGTTGCCGTGTCTGATAGCTACAACGACCGTCCCGGTGGCTGGAAGCATTCCTATGGCACGAGAACCTATGATACCTGGTCCTGGCGCCCTATGCCCAAACTGGTAGCCAAACTCGTCCGTATCGCCCACCAACGACACCTCACCGACCTGGCCGCACAAGCCACCGCCAATGACCTGGAACAACAACTCCAAGGCCTCACCCAAGCCCTGGAAGCCGTGAAACCATGACCTTCAACGTGAATTTGCTGGAGGACACATGAACCGAGACTACCGCATCAATGTCAGTATCACCGTGGACGAAGGCGAAGACTTCGACCTCCGCGTTGGATTCTTCCAAACACGCCTCCTTGCCACCGAGGAAAAACAAGAACTCCTACGATCCCTGTGGACACACATTGACCAGTGGTTCACCGAGAAACATTTGTACGATTCCCACAGGACATTCATAGCCAAAGGCCCCAACCAACGGATAACCATGGCCGAACTCGTTAACTTGGTAAAAGCCAAATCCCGAGAATAAAAGGAACACTCCCAATGGATGGAGGGAATAGGCCGATGAACGCTGAACACATGATCCAAGTGCTGATGGACCGGTGGCAAAAATACGAGACGTATTTGGGTGTGATGGAGAAGAGAGATCAAATGTGCTGTGCGGAATGTAACGAGAGAGCGGAGTGGAACCACGAAAATTGGCCAAAACTGGATCGTCTGTGTTACAATGGCCCACACGCCGCGTGTCTCTGGAAGGCCAGGGCACGTTGGATCAAGGGATATCTCACCTTCCATCAGATGTGTCAACGGGAGGTGGCGGGTCTTGAGACCACCACCGAGCTGCCACATCAGCCGGGACTCCAAGTGTCGGTGACGGAAGTGGTGGGCCAACTGACTGACGAACTCACGACGCTGCGTTCAGAGCTTCAGCGACGGGAGGATGCCATTTCGCGGCTCATGGCGCGGATCGAGCGGATGGAGGCGGAACGCGCCACCCTCAAAGATCGAGTGCGCCTTCTGGTGGGAGAACGCACGCCAGAGACTGACGAGGAATACACGGCCCTAGCCTACCAGGCCATTCACTACGCCGGAGGACCCAATGGGAGGGCAGAAAAATGAGCCATTATCATCGAGAAGACGCCTTGCTGCCGGAAAAACAATTACAAACAGTTAAAAAGGTGAAAGCGTATGATCCTTGTGTGCGGGACCACTTCATAATAAAGACCGCCTTAAGTACTGGTGGTCTTGTGTTGAGAAACATCCATACTCCTGATATAATACACATTTTCTTTGTGGCCACACGAACACCGGAGGGCCTTCCCTTAGATAAAATATACACTAAATGGAATGAAAACGCTTTCATGAAAGCGCTGACCGCTGACGCGCTCTTTTGGTAAACCTGAACAACGGAGGATTGAGATGTCGAGAAAAAAGAGCACCACCAAGACACAGGCAGCAGCAGCATTAGAGGAACCCGCACTTCCCGAATTGATTCTGAGTACAGTGAAAAAACCGCAATCTCAGAATCCGTCGGTTGACTCTCGGGACCTTTCTAGAAAAGCCCGTGTTCTCTTGGGTTACGAAAAACTAGAGGAATCATTGGCTATTTCTAAGAACCAAGTCATTTTAGCGAAAGCTCTATATGATCTGGGAATTTCGGTCTACAACCCATCCGCTGTTGAGGAGTACCAGAAAACTAAAGCGGCTATGGCCAGAAAAAGAGCAACCAGTACTCGGCGGAGAAATAGGTATAATAGTAGGGGAAGTAGACTGGTTGTTACGTGGAAAAAAATCCCTCTGCATAAATATTCTAGGCCTGTGCCGGTAGAGGCCCTGGAGAAAGCAGTAACCATAGCAGAAGCGGTACCGAACGTCACATTCGTAGTAGAGGAATTAACAGTGAGAACCGTCCCTAAGGACCCGTTCCTGTGTGTTTCCGTAGGAACGTTAAAATATTATATCGCTCATTGGGACGAGCCCGATTTCCACGGGTGAGGAGAATGAAACGAGTGAACGTGAGAGTAGATATCACCGTTCTGCTAGATCAGTGTGCCGGGGCGCGTCAGCGGTCAGCACTGCGGCCTCGCGTTCTACTAGATCAATGCGACGACGACTGTATGCCTCTCTTTTGGTAAACCTGAACAACGGAGTTGGTGCAAGATGACGGAGCACCCTGTACAGCATTTGGAATATGATGATCAAGGCGTCCTGCGTTTTCGGCAGAATGCTATTGTACGTTTTCTACTTGATGCTGGGCCCTATGATATGAACGCGCTCTTCTTGATGCCATTTAGTGATGTTGACCGGCGACAGTTTGCCCAATTGATCGGTTACTCACTGGATGGCTATGCCGAATTGTCCTATGTGGAAAACGCGCTGAGGAGGTGGAAGGATGCTTTTCCACCTTGGCAGAAACCTGTAGGAGATTAGTTTAAAGCAAAGATGACCCCGGGACCCATGATCTTTTGATGGGAATGACGGCCAGGCCCAGCGGTGCTCCGTGGCGCGAGGCGCTGGACGGACTACGACGAACCTACTTGAGATACGTGCAAGGCCAGAAGAAAGCGATGGATGAGGGCTTGCGTGTGCTGATGGAGTTCTGGACGTAAGTAAAGGGTAATGCCCTCGTGGCGGAATTGGTATACGCGGCGGACTTAAAATCCTCTGCTCATTAACGAGATTGTGGGTTCGAATCCCACCGGGGGCATTCGAGAAACCAACTAGCTTAGTTAGAATAAAAAAGCTAACTTAAATGATTACAATTATTTTGATTATTATGGGTTTTTGCCTCGGCGGTTTGGGGATCAATGTGGTAATGATCTCTATAAAAACTATTGCCGATAAAAAAAGACAGGAGAAATTGATAGAAAGTTATTGGCATATAGATCGTCTGGAATATGAGGCAGACCTTTTGTTAAAAAATACAGATCCCGTTCTCTGGGAACAGGTTAAATCGCTTGATCCCTACGCCTTGGAAGGCAGACTCGTTGCTGCCCTGACAGAACTGAAGGACTTAGGACATGTATGGAAGATAGCCGGAGATTATGGGGAGTTGAGATGTAAGAGATGTAAAGAGTGGCAACACGACATGATGTTCTGGAAAAACACTCCCTCTAGAAAGCACAAAGGCAAACGAGGTGTATGCGAACCAAAGCTGAAGGAGTTGTATTACCAGGAAAGGAGTAAGTCCCGATGGTGACAATCAAAATAATACTTTGTTATTTGTTGGTACTTCTCCAGCAAGATCTGCAAATTCCCAGCAATCCCACACTTCTCCAACAAGATTTACAAATCCCCAACAATCCCACGAATTTTGTGAATGACCTGGCGGGGGTTATTGACGCCCAAATTGAGTCTCTAATCAATACTAAGCTGGAAGCGTTAAGCACCAACCAAGGGGTTGAGATAGCAGTACTAACCCTAAGTACCATAAGGACTTACGCACCAGCAGATGTTGCTAGAGATGTGGGCAGAAAGTGGGGAGTTGGGCCTAAAGGAGAGTATATAGGAGATCCTACGAGAAACGCTGGAGTTGTTTTTCTAGTAGTGCCAAAAACACAGCATTCTAACAATAAAGGAGAATGTTTTATTGCTACTGGTCGAGGTGTTGAGGGTTATATTACGGATGCCCGTGCAGGTAAGATATGTAGAGATATTATATCTACCCATTTTCGATCAGGGGACTATTCGGGGGGAATTGATAAGGGAATTAATAATCTGATCGCCTTGGTAACCCAATATCAAGAAAAAGCCAACGCTCCGTCTCCCCCACCTCTTCCGCCTTTCAAATTCCCGTGGACAGGAGTATTACTAGGGCTTATGTCTTTGGGTCTTATGTCCACCTTTTTCCTCTGGTTAACAGCCAGGGATACTGCTAATTCCGAGAAAGCACGAAGCGATTATCTAGAAACAGTCATAGCAGGGTTA
>JBFJON010000003.1:0-13572 GCA_041617575.1 Nitrospirales bacterium
CTAGCCCGGAAGAAATTATGCTAAATGGCAATGAGCTTGCTCAAGGCCATGAGTATTTTTCTCTGGGGAATTGGATGGTCAGTTCCGGTCAGGATCTTCTGGCCTATGCCATGGATACACAAGGGCGTCGAATCTATTCCATTGGCTTTAAGCATCTCACGACCGGTGAAATTTTATCAGATGTGATTTCTTCCGTCACAGGAAATATTGAATGGGGAAATGACAATCGAACGCTCTTGTATGCGAGACAAGATCCTGAAACCCTGCGGCCCTTCCAAATCTATAGGCATGTCTTGGGGAATGATCCCGCACAAGATGAATTGGTCTATGAAGAACCGGATGAAACGTTTTCAGCCTTTGTGACGAAATCCAAATCTAAGCGATTTCTGATGATCGGGCTACACCAAACTGTGAGTAGTGAGTACCGATTTTTAAATGCAGACACCCCAGGAGGGGCGTTTCAAGTTTTTCACTCCAGGGAGCGGGGTCATGAATACGATGTGGATCATCTTGGGGAATATTTCTTTATTCGCACGAATGAACATGCCAAAAATTTTCGATTGATGAAGGCAAAGGTGAATGCCACCCATAAAACACAATGGCAGGAAGTCATTCCGCACCGTGAAGACGTCTTCTTTGAGGGATTTGAGTTATTCCGTGAGTACCTGGTTGTAGAGGAACGCAAGCAGGGCCTCATTCATCTACGAATTCTTCATGGTTCCGAAGGGCAAGGGCACGAATTGGATTTTGGAGAGCCAGCGTACTTCGCGGCATTTGGCGATAATTTTGAGATCGATACGCCGTATCTCCGGTTTGGCTATACCTCTATGACAACGCCTATGACGATCTATGATTATCATATGGAAACACGAGAAAAAGTTTTTCTGAAACAGGAGGAAGTCCTGGGCAATTTTCAGATTCGTCATTATCAAACGGAACGTCTCTCAGCGCTTGCAGCAGATGGCACGTCGATTCCAATTTCGTTAGTGTATCGAAAAAGATTTTCCCAAAATGGCACTCATCCCTTATTGCTATACGGCTACGGGTCGTATGGAGCCAGTATGGATGCCAGTTTTAGTTCGGCCCGTTTGAGTTTGTTAGATCGTGGGTTTGTCTATGCTTTGGCCCATATTCGAGGCGGAGAAGAGTTGGGCCGGCAGTGGTATGAAAATGGAAAACTGCTTCAGAAGAAAAATACCTTTACTGATTTTATTGCCTGTGCCGAATTTCTTCTTCAGCAAGGGTATTCCCATCCTCAGAAAATCTTTGCCATGGGAGGAAGTGCCGGTGGTTTGTTAATGGGAGCTGTGATGAATATGCGTCCGGAGTTGTTTCATGGCATTGTCGCGCAAGTGCCCTTTGTGGATGTCGTCACGACCATGTTGGACTCTAATATTCCACTCACTACTGGAGAGTATGATGAGTGGGGCGATCCGAATCAGCGTGATTCCTATGACTATATGTTGTCGTATTCCCCTTATGATAATGTGAAAGCGGTAGCCTATCCGCACCTGTTGGTGACAGCAGGCCTGCATGATTCACAAGTTCAATATTGGGAGCCGGCCAAGTGGGTGGCAAAGTTGCGTGCGCTCAAAAAGGATGATCACCGTCTTTTGCTTAAAACTAATATGGAAGCTGGGCATGGCGGAGCATCAGGTCGTTTTAAGCGCTTTGAAGAAACTGCGATGATTTATGCTTTTCTTCTTGATTTAGCCGGTGTGGCTGATTCCTAAGATTGTCCTTTGTTTTCTTGTTCCTGCCTTGTTTTTCTTTGTGAGCTAGTTGACTTTTCTCCTTTCCTGCTTATCTATAAATCAATAACGACAGCGATTCACAGCTGGGTGAGTGAAACAAAATTGTAGTATTGATGAACATCATCAATGAGGAGGGATTAGGCTATATTGGTGAAATGGAATCCATTAACTGAACTCGAACGAGAACTAGATCGAAGCTTGAATGGGTTGTTTAATCGGCCCCTTGGTTTGCGTCCTATTTGGGACGACATAAATTCTGAGGCTCTTGGATGGCAGCCGCCAGTCAATGTCTATGAAGACAAAGACCACCTGGCAATTGAAGCTCAACTGCCCGGTATTGATCTCAATGACATTGAGCTATCGGTGAAGGAGCAGACGTTGCATCTTCGGGGTGAACGTAAGGCCGAGGCGGGAAAATCCAAAGAGGGGTATCATGTTCGAGAAGCCCACTATGGAAATTTTTCCCGAAGTTTTTCGCTTCCGAGTACAGTGAATCCTGATGAGGCGAAAGCCACATACGACAAGGGGGTCTTGACGATTACGATTCCCAAACAAGAGAAGGCTAAGCCTCGAACGATTCAAATCGAAGCGAAATAAACCTCGCTCATATTGTACTGTCGACTATGGCAGGCATAGCTTTCGGAAGGCTATGCCTGCCATAATTTTTTGGTGAGCAAAAACGTTATTTTATGAAAAGTTAGGAACAAAGATTTGGGAATGAAGAATGGTCTTTTTTTTGTATACCTCATTTACGACCTCTTTAATAAAGAACCGACTGCCATTGGCCCTTTCTTTATTTAAACTAAAAAAACCCCTTGCCAGATGAATTGAGATTCTCTACATTCTTTTTCATGACGGCTCGACCCTTTCGGGCAAAAGTCCAGCAAATTAGACATTTAACTCCAGAAATTCGAGAAATGACTCTGGAGATGATTGAGCCGGTATCGTTGTCCTATCAGGCTGGGCAATCGATTGCCGTGACGGTTCCTGGTGCAAGTTCCAGTTCGCCCCTGCACCGATATTTTTCCCTGGCATCACCTCCACGATCATCCAAGCATCTGGTCATATTGCTGAATAGTCAAGATCGTGGGAAGGGCTCGACTTATTTATTGAAGAATGGCATTGGTGATGAGGTGCGGATATCCGGTCCTTACGGATCATTCCTGCTGCAACATGAGCCGGATAAAGAATTGCTATTTATTGGTACGGGAACGGGAGTTGCCCCATTATGGTCTATGATGGCAACCCTATTAGAAGAGTCATGTTCTCAACCGATGAAGCTATTGTGGGGACTTAGGAGCGATTTGGATAGGTATTATATTCAGGAGTTGGAAGCTTGGAAAGCTCAACATGAAAATTTTTCTTATGTCCTGACATTGTCGAAACCCAGTGTTGCCTGGCGAGGGAAGAAGGGACGTGTGACTGATCTCCTCCGAGAACTTTCAACGGTTGATCATATAGCTGCCTATGTTTGTGGTAATCGGGCTATGGTGAAGGAGGTCAACGATTTGTTGAAAGAAAAAGGGGACTGTGCGATTTATCGAGAACGCCATTCTGAGACTCTCTAGACTGTGATATTTCTCCTATATTGGGGGAACACTTTTAGACCTGAATGAAAGTCTGGATATGCCCAATATTGTAACTCTTCCTTGTGGGGAATATATTCGTGATCTAGACGTCGGTCTGTATCTCCATATTCCCTTTTGCGCGAAGCGGTGTTATTTTTGTGCATTCTACTTGGTGATGCAGGGGGAAAATCGTATCCAACGATTTCTTCGTGCCCTTGAAGCTGAGATAGCTGTCTATGCGTCACAACTAGGTAGTGCAAGACAACGTGTCTCGACGGTGTATGTTGGAGGAGGCACGCCGACAGCCTTATCTGCAGCACAATTGTCCCAGTTGCTAACCCATGTTTCTATAGGATTTTCTCTGACAGATGATTGTGAAGTGACAGTAGAGGCCACTCCGGAATCTTTGACGCCTGAGTACCTAGCAAAACTGCTTGAAATTGGAGTGACTCGGCTGAGCATGGGGATACAAACCTTTGACCCAAAAGAACGGACGTGTTTAGGTTTATCGAGTACCCTTAAGGAGGCGGAAACGGGAATCCGATTAGTCAAACAGTCGGGTTTTCCCAATTTCAATTTGGATGTCATCTATGGAATTCCCGGCCAAACGGTCCTGTCTTGGGACCGCACACTTCAACAGGCTTGTAAATACGAACCCAGTCATCTCTCCTGTTATGCCCTTTCTGTGGAAGAAGGGACGAGGTTTGATTCAGCGTTTCGACGTGGTGAGTTGGATTTGCTTGAGAATGAGACAGAAAGGCAGTTACAGGTTCACGCGACCGAGCAGTTAAAATTTGCGGGGTATTACCAATATGAAATTTCAAATTGGTCAAAACTCGGTCGAGCCTGCCGACATAATCGGCGCTATTGGCAGGGGGAAGACTATCTTGGATTAGGTCCCAGTGCCCAATCTTATCTATCGGGATGTCGATTTGGAAATGTGGCAAACCTTGATCAGTATTGTGGGCTTCTTGAAAATGGCGAGTCACCGGTTGCGGAACGAGAATATTTGTCCATTCTTCAACAAGACAAAGAGCGGGTGGTGTTTGGATTGCGAATGCTAGATGGTGTGCCAAGGGATTGGATTGAACCCAATAAGCAAGATACAACCTGGGCCGCTTCATTGGCCTCACTTCTAGAGGAGGAATACATCGTACAAACCTCTGCACGCATAGCCTTGACGCCAAAAGGCCGTCAGTTTGCTGATGCAATAGGCAGCCAATTACTTTAAAATTTCTATAATCGTTAGTATTGGGGTAATGGTCTAGGATTCTATTCTGTCAGGCCAAGGAGTCTGATGAGCGAAGATCCTAACCAAAAGATAAAGGCGCAAGCGGTCACGAGTAAGAAAAACATGCCAATGACGATGCTGCCCACGTAAACCCAATCGATCAGGGTTGGAACCGGAGCTGTCGTTTGGCAATGCCGATGTAGTAGTTGGGCATTTTCCAGGTTACTTTTGAACCAAATTGAAAAGAGATCGCCGATTCCTGGAATTGCTCCGATCATCATATTGATAAGAATGTTGAGTGACATTCTTAAGATGACAATCCGTGGGACTCCGGCTTTTGTGGCTAGAACGAGGAGCGAGGACCCAATCGCATTGCTGATAAAATCGCCTATTCCTGGTATCAGACCAATGAGCGGATCCAGGCCAATTTTGATCCTGGTCCCTGGAATGGTTAGAGAGGAATCAAGTAGTTGGGCAAGAGCTTGCGCAAGCTTCCCCAGATCTTGTCTGTTCCAGGCACCTTGATTCTGGGATTGAACCGAAGGTTGGTCCTCTGAATGGGGGCGACTTTTCATTATGGGTATTCTACCAGCCTTGGCAAGTATAGGTGGATTCAATTGTAATTAACATGCAAGCCTGACTGGTTGAGTATCATTTTGATTAAATAATCACCTCGACTATAGATGAAACCCCTTTTGTGGATTCTCTTAGCCCCAGGCCGATCATTCCCAAGTCTGAAATCCCATCAGGTCCCGTCCTGCCGACGCATCGGCTATCCAAAAGCCGTTTTTTAGCCGGGCTTCAATGCCATAAGCGATTGTATTTTGAAATACATTCTCCGGAATTGGCCACTCCTCCCACACCAGATCGGCGAGCCATTATGGATATGGGAACCGACGTGGGCATCCTGGCCAGAGAATTTTTCCCGGGCGGGGTGCTAGTCCAAGAAACGCATCGCCAAATTCCCGCTGCGTTGAGTCGAACTGCTGAATTAGTGGCTGACCACAATGTGCCGGCTATTTTTGAAGGAGCCTTTGTGTGGCAAGGCATTCTTGTCCGGGTTGATGTTATCGAACGGTTGGATGCAACCCGTTGGCGGTTAATTGAAGTGAAGGCGACGTCCAAAGTCAAAGCGACGCATTTGGATGATTTGACCATCCAGTCAGCTGTGTTGGAAGGAGTAGGTCTGGTTGTAGATGGCTGTTATTTGATGCATCTCAATACCCAGTATGTGTTCTTGGGGGGAGAGCTAAAGTTAGAAGAAATGTTTGCGCTTGAGAATATGACGGTTGAGATTCAAGCACGTCGGGTACTGGTTCAAGCACAGCTCAAAGAGATGTTGAATGTGTTACAGCGACCCGCTCCGCCAATGATTGCACCGGATGGACATTGTTTCCAACCGTATGAATGTCCTTTTTGGAATCATTGCACCAAAGAAAAAACATCACGTTGGGTGTTTTATCTCCCAGGCAGTTCAAAGATTCAAAAATTACTGAGAAAGGAAGGAGTTGAAATCATAGATGACATTCCAGCTCATTTTCAATTGTCTGACATTCAGCAACATGTCAAAGACAATGTTGAATGGATTTCACCTTTGCTTCGTTCCAGATTGCAGTCTGTCCGGTACCCGGTTCATCATTTAGATTTTGAAACCTTTATGCCTGCAATTCCGGTCTTTCCCTATACTCGGCCGTATCGGCCAATGCCGTTTCAGTGGTCAAACCATATTGAATATGAAGATGGGACCGTCGTGCATCAGCAGTACTTATGTATGGATGGACGGGATCCTCGAGAGGAATTGGCGCTGCAATTGTTAGAGTGTTTAGGTGAGACGGGGTCGATTTGTGTCTATTCGGAATACGAACGGTTTTTACTTTTTGCTCTGGGAGACGTTCTTCCACATTTAAAACTAGCCTTGTCCAAAGTGGTGCGACGTCTGTGGGATCTCCTTTCGGTCATTCAGCAACATTATTATCATCCAGACTTTCGCGGATCGTTTTCGATTAAAACGGTCTTGCCAGCATTGGTGCCCGCGCTGGCGTATGATGATTTGACCATTCAAAATGGTGCGGTGGCGGCAGTAATGTATCAAAAAATGGTCTTTTCAGAAACTGATCTCATGGAACGGGCCCACATCGCACAGGCCTTGGAGGAATATTGTGGCCGGGATACCTGGGCGATGGTTGAATTGCGTCGCGTGCTTATGGAACGAGCTGGGGGACAATACCTTTAAAGCTGCGAGATCAATTGCGTTGACCCACCCCCTTGGCACTGGTAGAATTTGCCGCATCCTATCGTTTTCCAATCTCCATTGATCCCTATGCCCGTGTGCCAAAATTTCTGATTCTTCTCGATCTGACCTGTTTGACTTGAACTGAACATGTTACACATTCTGGTGCTGCATGGCCCAAATCTTAATTTACTTGGAACTCGAGAGCCGATGGTCTACGGGGAGGCAACGTTGGCAGAGATTAATAGCATGCTCATGGGATTGGGGAAAGAATTAGGAGTTTCTGTAGAAGCGCGGCAATCGAATATTGAAGGGGAATTGGTGACATGGATTCAACAGGCGTCCTCTCAATTTCAAGGACTGGTGTTTAATCCAGCTGCCTACACACATACGAGCATCGCCCTTCGGGACGCGGTTACAGGAGTCGGTCTGCCGATGGTCGAAGTCCACTTGTCGAACATTCATGGTCGAGAAGGTTTTCGACGGCGGTCGTATCTTGCTTCCGTGTCACTGGGGCAAATTTCCGGATTTGGTCCTCAGAGTTATATGTTAGGTCTGAGGGCGTTGGTGCACGCGCTTCAAGACAAGGCCTAAACATTCATTTTCATTTTGTCAACTAGGAGTATCAGACGTGATTTCTACAGCCGATTTTCGTAACGGGACCCGACTCGAACTGGATGGGCAACCCTACCATATTGTGGAGTTTCAGCATGTCAAGCCCGGGAAAGGTCCGGCTTTTATCCGAACCAAACTCAAAGGATACAAAACTGGAAATGTTCTGGATCGTACCTTCCGTTCCGGAGAGAAATTTGAGGAACCAAATTTAGATGAGTGCGAAATGCAGTTTCTCTATAGTGGTGGAGATGAGTATTCGTTTATGGATACCACGAGCTATGAGCAGGTGACATATTCAAAAAATCAATTGGGTGAAAATGTCGATTTATTGAAAGAAAATACGGTTGTTAAAATTCTGTTGTATCAAGGTGAACCGATCTCAGTGGAATTGCCAATTTTTATGGAACTTAAGGTTGTTGAAACAGATCCAGGCATTCGTGGCGATACGGCATCCGGTGGGACCAAGCCTGCCACGGTCGAAACCGGGGCCACCGTCAAAGTGCCGCTGTATCTTGAGTCAGGAGAAATCATCAAAATAGATACCAGAACACGTGCCTATGTCGAGCGGGTTCGCCAAATTTCTTGATAACACTGATTTTCTTTATGACTTAACGACCTATGCCTGATTCATCTAGAAGAGAAATTGAAGATCTTGTTGAGCTCCTGAACCAATATCATCTCACCGAGCTGGAAGTCGAAAAAAAAGGTGTACGGATCCGGGTGCGGCGAGATCCTGCTCCAATGTTCAGCTCGCCCTCTGTCGAAGAGACCAAGACAGCTGAGGCCATTTCTCCCTTGCTGCCTCCATTGTCTACCCAACCGTCCGAATCCTTACATTTTCTGACCGTCACCTCCCCGATTGTTGGGACGTTTTATCGTTCCTCTTCGCCCGATGTGGATCCTTACGTCGAGGAAGGGGCGTTGGTCAAAAAAGGCCAGGTACTTTGCATTGTTGAGGCCATGAAACTCATGAACGAAATTGAGGCAGAAGCCGATGGGAAGGTTGTGAAAGTTCTTGTAGAGAGCACAACTCCCGTTGAGTTTGGCCAGCCCCTCTTCTTGATAGATCCGCTATAGGGTTCTTGACGGGCATTTTCTTTCCGGTTGATAAACAGAGCCCATTAGTTTCTCACAAATGGCCTCATAAACAGGAAACCAAGCCGATGTGGTTGTCTACGAGAATGAACGGTGTTTAAAAAAATACTGATTGCGAATCGCGGAGAAATTGCCCTACGGGTGATTCGGGCATGTCGAGAGTTGGGGATTCGCACGGTCGCGATTCACTCTGAGGTCGATGGAGCGTCCTTGCATGTTCGCCATGCAGATGAACATGTCTGTGTGGGCCCTGCTGAAGGGGGGCTCAGTTATCGGAATATTCCCAATGTCTTAAGTGCGGCGGAAATTACGGGAGTGGATGCCATTCATCCAGGGTATGGCTTTCTCTCTGAAAATGCGCACTTTGCTGAAGTCTGTGAATCGATCGGTATCACATTCATCGGGCCGTCTTCCGAGCATATTGCGTTGTTGAGTGATAAATCTCAGGCGCGGGCGCATATGAAAAAGGAGGGGATTCCTGTCTTGCCGGGAAGCGATGGGGAAATCGAAGATCCTAAAGCTTGCCGGTCTATTGCCAAGAAACTGGGATATCCTGTGATCGTGAAAGCCTCGGCAGGCGGTGGTGGGCGGGGGATGCGAGTGGTGTGGCATGAAGAAGATTTGGAACAGGCGGTAGAATCCGCGCAATTAGAAGCTTCCACCGCCTTTGGACATGGGGGCGTCTACCTCGAACGATTTTTTGAAGATCCTCGGCATATTGAATTTCAGGTTATGGCTGATCACCAGGGGCAACTTGTGCATTTTCATGAGCGAGATTGCTCGGTCCAACGCCGGTATCAAAAAGTGGTTGAAGAATCACCCTCGCCGGCCTTGGATGAGGCCATACGGCGGAAAATGGGGCAGGTTGCGGTGAAGGTCATGAAATCGGTCAAGTATCGAAATGCGGGAACCGTTGAATTTCTCATGGATGTCAAGGGGCAGTTTTATTTCATGGAGGTGAATACCCGCATTCAAGTCGAACATCCCGTAACGGAGATGGTGACGGGTGTTGATCTCATCAAAGAGCAAATCCGCGTTGCGGCTGGATATGCGCTCTCCTATAAACAAAAAGACATTCGACTATTTGGCCATGCGATCGAGTGCCGTATTAATGCGGAAGACCCCGTCCGTATGACGCCGTGCCCTGGAGTTGTCACCAAATTTTGTACGCCAGGAGGACCCGGCATTCGGGTCGATACCGCCATGGATACGAGCGGTGTGGTGTCTCCCTTTTATGACTCGATGATTGCCAAGCTCATTGCCCATGGGCGAGATCGAGAAGAGGCATTGGCCCGTATGCGCCGCGCTCTGGATGAGTTTGTCATCGAAGGTATTCAGAGTAATATTCCTCTTCATCGGCGAATCCTTGACCATCCCGAATTTCAAAAAGGTCCAGTCTCAACACGATTTCTCGACCGATTGTTGACGCTGCAGTCCGTATGACCTCCGACCACGTTTCACACCGCCATTTACTTTCTCTCCTCAACGGGCTTTATCTCATCCTGGATGAACGATGGTCTTCTCGGTGTCCCTTGCCGCAGGTCTTGCGCGAAGCAGGACAGGCAGGTGTCAAACTGGTGCAATACCGAAATAAAACGGGGTCGATGAGGGACGCGTATGAGATGGCTCGAACACTTCGGGAAATTGCCAAAGAATGGGAGATGATGTTTCTTGTGAATGACCGGTGCGACTTGGCCATGGCCGTAGAAGCGGATGGGGTACACTTGGGCCAAACGGACCTGCCATTAACGCTGGCCCGCAATCTGGTGGGCGACGACATGCTCATCGGGGCGTCTACGCACAACCCTGAACAGGTTCAAAAGGCAACAGTAGAAGGGGCAGATTATCTGGGGTTCGGACCGATCTTTCCAACAGACACGAAGTCGAATCATGATCCGGCGGTGGGCATTCAGGGTATGAGACATATTCGAGGGCTGACGCCGCTTCCGGTTTTTGCCATCGGTGGTATTACGCTGGAGTTTGTCACAGATTTGTGTCAGGTTGGGGCTAATGGGGTGGCAGTGGCCTCTGGAATTTTAGATGCAAGGGACCGACAAAAGGCGTTCACTCAATTTCTGGCTCCGTTTCACTAATGTGCGTGGCGAGCCGTTGAATCTCCGAATATTCTGCTAGTCGCTTCACACCTTCCTGCCAGTTCGTCTCTACCATCTGGGTAAATCCTATTGGTCCAAAGACGGGTACCGAAGACCATTCCCGAATCAGTTCGACTGTTGATTCCTGCTGTTGCCGAATTCTCGCGGTTTGGTTGTTGGAACCGGATTCATTGAGTACGATACCGCACAACCGTATTCCTGCTTGCTGTAAGACTTCCATTGTGAGAAGGCAGTGGTTGACGCCTCCTAGGCTTGTGTTTCCTACGATCAAACAGGGAACATTCAACAACGTGACCAAGTCTCTTATAGTGTGTTGGGGGGTAAGAGGTGTAAAAATGCCTCCTGCTCCTTCGATCAGGAGGAATGAATACCGTTGAGTCAGTTCGTGAATATGTGAACGAATTCGAGAGAGGTCGATGGTGGTTCCAGTTTGACGGGCGGCGGCCAGAGGCGAAAGAGGTTGAGGAAAGGCATAGAGGCAAACCGAATCGAATGAAGGGGGAGGGGAGAGCAAATGACGCAAGCGTTCCGTGTCGGAAAGTTCGTGGCACTCAACATCAACTTCTGTTTCAAGAGGTTTGAGTACTCCGACGGATTGACCCTGTTGCTGCAATGCGAGAATCAGGGCTGCCGTAACCGTCGTTTTGCCAACATTGGTATCCGTCCCTGTAATGAAAATTGATTGGTTAGTCATCTCAGAATGCCTCAAAGGGGGGCAAGCAACACCTGAACAGAACTACCAGATGCGACTATCCAAATTCCATACCTGGCCGGAAATGTCCTGAGCCAATGCTAAGTGCAAGACATTTGCAGCCACTTGGTTCAGGGAAGGCGTATGGTTGAGAATGTGGGAATGCTGTGCCAAGGCTGAATCCATTCCTGGTGCGGATAAGGGCGAAGAATGCCAACCAGGAAAAATAGCATTTACCCGAATATTCCAACTTGCCCATTCTTGCGCGGTCGTCCGCATCAATCCCATCAAACCTGCTTTTGAAGCGGCATAGGCTGTCTGTCCTGTCATTCCCTGTTCACCGGAAAGTGATCCGAGGACAATTACCGCCCCGTCGTGTTGTCGTTTGAAAATTGGCCCCGCTTCCCTTAAGACATGAAACGCTCCGGTAAGGTTCGTCTGCAGTGTATTCGCCCATTCTTCAGAAGTCGTTTTTGTGAGAAGATTTGATGGGGCAACACCAACGGCCCACACGAGAAGATTGAGAGACCCATAGTCTTGTAAAAAAGATTGAAATAGTTTCTCAATTTGTGAGGGATCCTTGACATCAGCCTGATAATGACGGGCGTTCCCATCAGAGGTTTTAATGGCAGCAACGGTTTCCTCTGCAGATGAACGATTTCGATGATAATGGACGCCCACGGCCCATCCCTGTTGCCCAAACTCCTTAGCAATAGCCCGACCAATAATCCCAGAACCTCCAAGTACCACAATTTTTGAAAAGTTATCACGTTTGTTGCTGGTGTTCTCTGAATTGAACATATGGGCCATTTTCGGTAATTGAGGTTATGTGAAACAAGTCCTTGTTTTCATATTTCTCTAATGAATGAAGGTAAAGTTTTTTTGTATGTGGGTATACAAATGAGAGTCTTGATGGAGTTGAATGCGCTGTGATAGGTTCATATAAATAGTCATCTATGACGTATTCTTCGCAATATCTACCACCTCTTCAACCTCCTCAACAAGGTTATCGAGTTTTTCTTCTTAGCTTTCTGTTAATGGGGCTATGTGCTCCTGCCCATTCCGTCGATTCACCTGCTTTTGTTGTCGACACGATTCATGAATATTTTCCCGATCAAGTTGGAAATGAGTGGGTGTATCGTGGCAGGATGATCGAAGGGGGAATGGTACAGATTGCTGAAAAAAATACGCAGTTTACGAATGTATCCAAAGTAATGGGGAAAGAAACGATAGATGGGGTGGAGGTGGTCGTGTTCCACGATACGAATCCTGGCAATCAGGGGCCGTCGGATAGCTATTATCGACGTGATGCGGCAGGAATTCGTTATTATGGGTCCAAGCCTGGGACGACGTTAGAACGGCAATTGGTGCCGTATCAAATTGTTCGGTTTCCCCTGGAAGTGCCCAGCTCGTTTGAGCAATTTAATCGACAGGGGCTGGAACTTGGCATGGATATCGATCGAGATGGCGAGCCTGAAAAAGTGGATATCGTCGCCATTTCGTCTGCCCAAGCGCAGGAGATGGTGAGTGTCCCAGCTGGAACGTATCCCAAATCAATTCGCTTGGAAGCTAAAATGACGATGCAGGTGCATTTATCCGAAAGTGGGAAGACCATTCAGGGAACCGATACAATGACGGTATGGTTTGCTCGGGGTGTGGGGCTCTTGAAATATATTGAACGACAGACAATTCCATCGTCGCGAAGCGAAAATGAACGCGTAGTTGAAGTGACAGAAGAATTGGAGAAAATGGCCTTGGCCCCTGTCGCACTATTATATAGGGGCACATCCATGCAAGAATGTGTACTCGACAATAACCTCCGTTTCCATGAGTTGCTTCAGGTAGCCAAGTTCTCCGCCCTTTCGTCCACTTTCCGAAAGTCAGTGCTCGCCAAAGTGTTGTCTTCTCAACGTTGATCTAGAAGGGTCGTTTTAGAAGTCAAATCCATTTTGCAACGTGTTGGATATTTGTCCGGCTCCAGAAATAGATCCTGTTTGTGCAAGAGTATGACCAATCATTGGCTTTATTCATAGTCTATTGGCCTCGTTCAGCCTCCCAGCTAAGATTCTCAATAGTTCAGTTGTCTAGGAGCAGCGCCTTCGATTGTTAAATTGCCAGAGTGGGCTTTGTCTTCTTTTCTCGGAGTATTTTTTTTATTGAAGGATAATCGCCGTGAAGCGAGCGGTGTCAGAATTATTCTAGTTTTGGCAAGGCGAGAGTCGTTGACCAGAAATGCTCCCGTGTGGTCCTAGTGAGTTTGTGAAGGTCCCCTCC
>JBFJON010000004.1:0-13084 GCA_041617575.1 Nitrospirales bacterium
CGCATCATCATCAAGAGGGAGAAACCATAAACGGGAATCTCAATATTGGCATTTTTGGCGTCGGCCATAAAATACGAGCCATCAAAGGCCACGCCTAGCCACGGAAACCGTTGGGTCCAATAGGTGACTCGTCCTCCCACCGTGAAGGAATCTTTAAACTTCCCATCTTCCTTTAATGTTTCGGAAGTGAGGGTCCCCCCTGTCCCTGAAAAGGGCACATCGGACACCCGAACTTGTACGTCACTATCCTCTGTCTTAGCCAATCCCCCGTAGAGATCCACCACGAATTCTGCTCTAACCGAAGGAGCCCATCCTGTACTCACTCCCATGAGGAGACAGATGCCTAGCATATAGTTCAAAAGTCTTTTCGCCATAATAAAAAGCCTTCTTCGCCCCTTCCCGCCAAGAAGGCATTACCCATAATCTAGATTTAATTTAAACCCCTACTGGAATATTAATTAGAGCAAGACCAGTGCCCATTGGAGGCAAAGTGAGAAACTCCCTAACTTTCAATCAATTATGGGTGTGGTCACTTTCAGATGCCTGTTGTGGCAATCTTCTTTGAGGTGAAGGGGGCAGTATTTATGTAGGTTCTTTATCCAGCATGCCCCTATTTGGTTGGTACAGGTTGAGTTTAGCAGGCAAGGAAAGAGGGGAATAGGCGGTGAGTCAACCAGTGCCTGCCTTGTGTCTTCCACCTCAACAAAAAGCCCAACCCCATAAGGAGTCAGGCTCATTGTCGTCACCTATGTGATCATCCGTCTCGTTTACGACTTCACATTCTTTCGATAGCGCCAAGCCACCAGTCCGGCTAAGCCGGTGCCGAATATGAGCATTGTGGACGGTTCGGGGATCGGTGTTTGGGACACACTCATATTGAACCGTTGATTCCCTTCAAGAGGACCAGAGAACTCGACGGTGCGCATAAAACGAAAAGAGGTAACCCCTTGGGTAAAATCAGATGACTCTACAATAGGTAACGGGCCACCGCCAGGCAGGCCCATTGTCGTAATGACCTGAGGATCGGCTAAAAGAGTCGTGGTTCCTAAAACCAGGGCTTTATCGGTTAATTGAACGGTCCCAGTACCAAAGGGTAATACCGCAACAGCCGAGCGGAACCTCGTGATATAAAAATTTGGATCTAAAACGGTCACTGTAAAGTTAATAAAACTAGTTGGTAGAATAGACCCAGAGCCTAAATTTGACGTGCCGCTAAAACTTAAACCTTCGTTTAAACCGTCGTTCCCGGAAAAGACCCGAGTTTCTACTTCAACAAAGGGACGATTCGTCTGAAAATCACTAAACAATTTATCGCCAACTTCAAGACTTCCCCCAGTATCTATTAGTTCGCCTAAACTAATGGCTTCGACTTGGGTATGCCATAGAATCAAACAAGGCATAAGTAACCAAATACTGAATAAATGTAATAAAAACCTTCTCATGGGCACCTCCTTCCAAAAAGACTTGACATGGTAGTCAATAAAAAAAGCCTTCCCTTTCCGACCAAGAAGGCATAACCCACACTCCGGTTTCTCTTTAGACCCCTAATAACAAAGCAAAACCCGTACGCAGAGGAAGGATAGTGGAAAACTCCCTAACTTTTAAGCAATCACGGGGCGTCATATTTTTTCGGTGCCTGTTGTCACGATCTCCAGTGAGGAGAAATGGGGCATAATGTATTTGATTTTCTTGATCTACAATGTCCCTATTTGGGACTGCCTTGAGTTCGGCAGGCAAAGCAAGGACAGAATCGTCGGTGAATCAACGAAGGCAATTGACGGACATCCGATTTTTCTGAACCATGAGAGGACTGTTGAAGTTGAGGTGAGTGAGATAAGATTGATGCCGCAAGCTCCAAGAGAAGAAAAGACGGTGTCTTAGAATAGTCAGCGGCTTCACCATACTTGGACTGAGCGGGTTATTTTTTGTGACTCCTGAGTCGTCATTCTAAAGATGAACGGAAAAATCCACCGGTAAAGAGTGCCAAGAAAGCTAGCTTCAAAACACCCATGAAGGTGATACATCGCATCAAGACCTTACTCCGTGAATGGCGTGACGGGGTGAACCCACCGGTGTTCTTTGCCGCAGCGGTTTTTAACGTCACCCTCATCCTTTTTGCCGGTTTTTGGACCGATACGGCAAGAATGGTGTTCCAAGCCACCCTGACGTTTATCACGGAGACCTTCGATTGGTATTACATTCTGGCTACCGCGTGCTTTGTTCTTTTTGTGTTGTGGCTTGTGGTGAGTCCGTATGGGATGATCAGGTTTGGAAAGAAAGATGAAGAGCCCCAATATAGCCGACCCGCGTGGCTGGCCATGTTGTTTGCCGCAGGAATGGGGATGGGACTGGTTTTCTGGGGAGTGGCCGAGCCACTGAACCATTTCCATGTTCCACCGACAGCCAACCCCCTGACGAACGAAGCGGCGCGCGAGGCGATCTATTTCAGCTACTTTCATTGGGGACTGCATCCATGGGCGTTGTATGTCATTTTCGGGTTGGGCATTGCGCTTCTTCATTTTCGGCATGGTTTGCCTTTGGCCCCTCGCTCACTTCTGTACCCGTTGTTTGGAAAACGCATTGATGGCTGGATAGGGCATGGAACTGATGCCTTCTGTACCGTAGGAACGTTGTTAGGTGTGGCCACGTCCCTCGGATTGGGGGCCATGCAAATCAATGCCGCCTTAAACCGATTGGCGGACATCGGATATGTTACCTCGAACCAGACATGGATAATTGTGTTAATCACCGTGGTTGCCACTGCGTCCACGGTAAGTGGCGTATCACGGGGAATCAAATATTTAAGTATCGCGAATGTGGCATTAATGTGTCTGGTCTTGGGTTTTGTCTTTTTGACCGGCCCCACTCTGTACCAAATGAAGACCCTAGTGTTTGGTCTTGGCGATTATGTGCTCAACCTGGCGCAGATAAGCGTATGGGTAGATTTGGGATCGCAATCGGATTGGCAATCGAACTGGACTTTGTTTTATTGGGGTTGGTGGATTTCCTGGAGCCCCTTTGTAGGGATATTCATCGCGCGGATCTCACGAGGCCGAACTATCCGAGAGTTTGTGATCTTTGTCCTGTTGGTCCCAACGCTGGTGAACTTCGTCTGGTTTGCTGTCTTTGGGGGGACGGCGTTGTATATTGATCGTTTTGGTGAGGGTGATTTGGCGGAACCGGTGTTGAAGAATGTGGCCATGTCGCTACCTCTCTTATTAGAACATCTGCCATGGGCAGAGCTGATGCAATGGATTGGTCTTGCACTGATGATCATTTTCTTTATCACATCTTCGGATTCAGGATCGTTTGTTGATGACATGGTGACTTCTGGAGGCAACCCCAATCCACCCGTCGCCAATCGTGTATTTTGGGGCGTGTCAGAGGGGGCAGCCGCCGCGGTTTTGCTCCTGGCCGGTGGCCTTAAGGCTCTTCAGGCCGCGTCAATCTCGGCCGGCTTGCCTCAAAGTATTTTACTGATTTTTGGGTGCGTGGGGTTAGTGAAGGTTCTTCGTCAAGAATCACTCAAATGACGTTTGCTCTGGTTACATCACAATAAATGTGCCCATAAAGATAATGCATACAACCAAGTCGCATGTCGTACGAAGCTTCTGTATGTTTCGTGCATATTTCATATTTGCTCAGAATTGAACGGCACTGGGATCCTCATACTCTCCATGAAAACTAAGATCCTGCAGCGAGAGACCGAACATACCCCAGGACAAGGGCGATTTCTTCATCCGACAGCACAAACCTCCACATCCCCATCGCAGTATCCGATACTCCCATGTGAATGCTTTCCCACAGCTCTTTATCGGATTTCTTTTGAATTTTAGACGACGCCAGATCTGCAACTGGGGGGTTAAAGAGGGTATACCCATCACCCTTACCCTCTGGGCCATGGCAGACTTTGCAATGCTTCAGATAGAGAGTCCTGCCCTCTTTAAGATCTCCCTCTTCCGCAGGTGACCAGTCCGGAAGGAGGAACACCACCAAAATTAAGACAAAGAATAAACCAAAAGAACGTTTCATAGGACACCCCCCAAAGCTGACAGATCGAATTTCACCGAGACAACTAGTCCACCGGGTCAAGTATGCCAATCCGTAAAACATCCCAGCTCCCTTCACTACTGCTGACAGGGTCCTGGTACCTTCATCCCTTCCGGCAGACGGGTCCGGACATCCACACATGCTTCATTTAATTGTTCTTGAGAAAATCCATGCGCATACCGAATGGCCACCCCTTGTAGCTTCGTACCTCGAAACGACGCCTTCGCAACATTGGCCCCCCGCACATCCGCTCCATAGAGGTTCGCACGATCCAGGATCGCTTCTTGTAAGTTTGTACGGAACATGCCTGCGAATTCTAAATTGCCTTCCGAAAGATCCGCTTCAACCAAGTTGGCCCAAGACAAATCCGCGCCTTCCATATTCGCCTTTTGTAAATTAGCTTTTGACAAAAAGGCTTCATCCATTTCAGCCCGTACGAGATTACTTTCGCTTAAATTAGCTCCTAATAAGTCCGCTTCCTGGAAATTGGCCCCGGCACAATTAGCCTTATGAAGATTGGCATGATAGAGAACCGCCCGTTCCAACGTGGCTTCACGAAGATCGGCTTGTTCGAGTATGGCCTCATTAAGATTGGCGGCTCCTAAATCGGCCCCAGACAAATCGGCCGAGCGAAAATCGGCTTCTTGTAAATTGCTGAGACTCAGATCCGCTTCCATAAACTTGGCATTGGCTAACAACGCACGATAAAAATTCGCCTCTCGGAGATCAGCGCGAACCCAATAGGCACCTTCACCATTGGCCATTTCTAAATCGGCACCCACCAGGTAGGCCTCTTCCAAGTCAGCTCCACGTAAAATACTTAAACGTAAATGAGACTCCGCCAAATTCGCCTCTCGCAAATCCGTTCCGGAAAAATTGGCGTGATTCAAGTCAGCTTTTCGAAAGTTCGCAAGACGAAACTTCGCACCGGAAGCGTTTGCCCCACGCAAATCTGCGGCATACAGTGAGGCTTCGCTGACATTGGCTTTGTGAAAATTCACATGCACTAGGGTCGCAGCCGTAAAATCGGCACGAGAAAGGTCAGCTCCCTGAAAATTTGCGCCACTCAGGTCTTGCTCGCGAAAGTCAGTCCCAGATAATTCGGCTCCGCAAAAATTAGCCTGTTTCCCCTTGGCATCATTTTTATCAAGAAGCCATCGACCATGATCATCTAAAATTTTTCTCAATTCCTCACTGGGCACATTTTTCCCATTAAATGGTCCCTCACATCGAGACCCCGCGCCGGGCATGGGAAATGCCTCATTTTGATGGTCTCCATACGCAGAAGGAAGCCCTAGACCAAACGCGGTCCAAAATACCATCACTATCCCTAGGGCCATCATGATACTTTCCCCCATCAAACTTCCCAATCTGAGCCCGAATAGGTTTTTCAACAATGTGTCTCCTTCCAGAAACCTTCTCCGTCAAAAAATGATTATTTTGTTTTACCCCAGTAACAACAAAATAGACAGCAATTTCTATTCCTTATTCCCAATTTTATGCCCACAAAAACAACGAACTAAAGAAGGGGGCTGCCTCTTGCACTGAACTTTTATACATCGAGGTGACACCACTCCTCTTTCAAATACCTTTGGACTACCTATCCAATTTAACTATAATAAAGGAATGGCGCCCATACGCACGGGGCAACTTTCATATTTTAAGAATTGTGGTGTTTCATTAAATAAAACCGAGGAGGATCTTTGAGATCCCTGGTGGATTCAATTCCCTTCAACTGTTTCTCAGGATACCACTCACCATGAACCAGTTCGTTTCACCAGATCTGTTCAAAAAAATTGTGGCGGTTCGAAGAGACCTGCATCAACATCCGGAACTCAGCGGCCATGAATTTCGGACAGCAGATACCATCATACAATTCTTGAAAAATGCCGGACTTTCTAATATCTCGCGCGTAGCCAATACCGGGGTTATTGCAGAAATTCCGGGTCCCTCACATACCCCGTGGATTATTTTACGAGCAGACACCGATGCGCTCCCTATTAAAGAAGAGACGAACCTTGAGTTTTCCTCCGTGAATGATGGCATCATGCACGCCTGTGGCCATGATGGACATACCGCGATGCTGTTAGGGGCCGCCGAACTTTTGGCAAAGGAAACCGACCTTCCTGCCCCCGTGCGTTTCATTTTCCAGCCCGCCGAGGAAAAAGGTGTAGGGGCAAAAGCCATGATCCAAGAAGGAGTGCTCGAAAACGCCGGGATGATTTTTGGTGGTCATTTGGACCGCCATTATCCGACTGGAACGCTTGTCGTGACCGACGGTCCGGTGAACGCGTCTACTGATACCTTCTTGGTCGAAATCCTTGGGCAAGGGGCCCATGGGGCTAGACCACACGAAAGCATCGATGCCGTGGTGGTGGGAAGTTTATTGGTTATGGCCTTGCAAACCATTGTGTCTCGTGAAGTGGATCCGGCCTTTCCATCTGTCGTCTCCATTGGCCGATTCCAGTCTGGGACCGCATCGAATGTCATCGCGGGACAAGCTAGGCTGGAGGGCACCATTCGGGCGCAACACCCTAAGGTTCGAACACACCTACATACGGCCATTCAACGCATCGCCAAATCCATCGGCCAACTTCATGGAGCGAACATCACCACCTCCATTGACTTCGGAACGCCGCCAGTGATCAATTCCCCGGAAATGGCCGCCTTAAGTCGGCAGGGTGCGGCCCTGACGGTGGGCCAGAACAATGTTGCCCCTTTGCGGACCGCCAACATGGGCGGGGAGGATTTTAGCTATTATTTGGAAAAAGTCCCCGGTGCCTATATCCGCTTTGGATCGCAGGTACCAGGTCTTGAAAGTTTCCCTGCTCACTCCAGCAAGTTCGACTTCGATGAACAGTCACTCGCGGTGGGAGCGTCGTACTTTCACCGCATGGCGATACTAGCAGGGCAGCAACTTCTTAAAAAATAACACCTCACACCAGACGGAGGTCCGACTCCTCAACGTCATGATTATCGTCCGTCCAGCAGAAGAACACGATATTGAAGGGATTCGGGATATCTTCTTGAAGGTCTATGGGAAGGATTACCCCTACAAAGAATTCTATGACACCAAATGGTTGAAACGAGCCATTTTCAGTGACCACACCCTGATGCTTGCGGCTGTTGATACCCAAACGAACGCATTAACCGGCACCGCGTCGGTGCTGTTCGAATTCGGGGCACATTCTGATCTGGTCGGGGAATTTGGCCGGTTGGCGGTTGACCCTGCCTATCAAGGACAGGGGGTGGGCCAGGCGCTCATGGACAAGCGTCTTGAGGCCATTCAAAACCGATTACATCTGGGACTCGTCATGGCCCGAGTGGCACATCCCTTCTCCCAAAAAATCAGTCTGGCACATCAATTCGTCCCGTTTGGATTTCTGCCATTGTGCTACCAATTCTCTTATCGTGAGAGTTTTGCGCTTCTTGGCCGTCATTTTGGCAATGCACTGGCCCTACGAAAAAATAATCCTCGTGTCATTCCAGAGGTAAGTGCTCTTGCCCACTTGTCCTTGCCGAAAGCGTCCCTTCCCTGTGATATCATTGTCGATGAAGATTCCGCCTCCTACCCCCCAGATGGTGAATTTACCCTTCAAGAACTTTCGGTCGATGCCTATTCGGACTTATTACGCATTGAACGGGGACGGGTCCGGAACCGGGAAATTTTTGGCAGTATGCGCTTGGAATACGGGTTTTTTAAGCTTCAAGCCAATCATGCCACCTATCTTCTGGCCTCTGATGACACCCAGTTGGTGGGCGCAATCGGGTTTACGCTGAATAACATCGAACATTCCGTCCGCGTGTTCGAACTGATTTCTTTTAGCGACCCGGCCATTCGCTTTCTGCTCACGGAATTAGAAAGAAAATGCCGGGACGACTGGGGGGTCGAATACGTTGAAATTGATGTGAGCGCACATGCCCCTCGCATGCAGAGGACCCTCCTTGAGCTCAACTTCCTGCCGGCTGCCTACGTTCCGGCTATGGTGTTTCATGAAGTCGAGCGTTTGGATGTCATCCGCATGGTTCGTCTCTTTCACCTTCGGGATCTGGGGCCTTTGGTGCTCTTGCCTGAAGTGCAGGAGGTGGCTGACGTGGTCATGCGGGGCTTCCAGGCTCGAGCGGTCATACCGAAAATTGCAAAATTGGTCGCCGAAATTCCATTATTTCAGGGGATGAGCCAGGAACAACGTGCCCGATTAGCAGGTACCTTTGGCATACGCCACTTTAAGCAAGGGGGCCATATGTTCAAGGAGTCAGAAGAAGCCGACAATATGTTTATTCTTCTGGAAGGCAAAATCATCATAAGCACTGGCTCTCCCCTCGTTCAAATCGGCCAAATTGAAAATGGCGAAACGGTCGGGGAACTCTCTTTTCTTTCCTCCTCACCCCATTCCGCCACGGCCACGGCACAGACAAAGGTGGAAACGGCATCGCTCACCCATCAAGCCCTCGGCGATCTTGTCAGACGGCGACCGGACATTGGGGTGATCATGTACCGCAACCTGGCAGCGGGAATAGGCAAAAAACTCTTACGCTCCGATCTTTGCGTTCGTGACCGTGTGTTGAATCAGTAATATCCCCCCTTATGGGCACTTAATTCTTCAACGGTCTCCACCTCTATCCATTTACAACAATTCAGTAATTCTTCTCCGCGTCAGTGGCGAATAACCAGCACAGATTTAGGGGAATAGGTACTCACCCATTCAGAGACACTTCCCAAGGTAAACCGTTCAATTCCTGAAAGACCTTTTGACCCGACACAGACCAATTGCATCTTCAGACGTTGCGCCGCCTCGACAATCTGAGTTCGTGGATTTCCCTCTAGGAGTTTCGTTTCCACCTGGAAGCCCGCCTGGAGAAATTTTTTTCTGGATTCCGCCAACAGCACTTGGGCCTGCTTTCGAACAGGTGTCATAAACGCCTTGGCTTGTCTCTTCCCCAACACTTCCAAACCCAGGTCCGTCAACTTCTCGGGAACTACTGAGACAGCATGGAAGGTTACCTCATCGGGATGAAGCCAGGTTATGATTTTTCTTATAGCCTGTTTGCTCGCTTTAGAGCCATCGAGGGCCAAAAGGACAGGAAGGGGAACCGCCAAGGCTCCCTTGACCATCAGGACAGAACAAGACGCATGGGTGACTATTTTTCTCGAAACACTCCCCAATAAATATCCCGGAACATCACTCATCCCTCTGGAACCAACCGCAATGCAATCCGCCTCCATAGTCTCACTCGCTCGCAGAATGGCATCCGAAACATCTCCTTTCATGACCTTAGTTTTCAGAGAAACCAACCGACTGGTGCCCCCTTGACTCAGCACCAATTTGAGCCGTTCGGCATGCCCATGTAACAGCTTATTACTCGCTTGGGTCATTTTTTCAGACACGGTGGACAAAGAATCCGATTTTCCTCTTTTTCCAGCTTGCTGGTTCCCATAGGATCTCGAAGGCAAAACATGCAATAAGACAATCTCTTTGACTCTACTCCGAAAAATAGTTCCGACACCTTGCATTAAAAGACAGGAAAAGTCTGATCCATCGACAGGACATAAAATTTTCATGATTCAAAGACTCCAAATTAAATAACAATAATCCCTCGGATAACTTCTTTTTACTAGCAGATGTTTCTTTATGTTTACGCACGAATCCTGCCAAGTATGGGGTTTACTACCTATATTTGTCCTTATAATCAACCAAAATATTCCTGAAACATTTTTTATTCCAGCAACCACTTTATTATCTGCCCTTTTTTGGGCCTATAGTCTTTCTTTCCAGTGTAGCGTTTTACCACTTTTTGGCCTAACCTGTTCAAAGAAAGCGCTCAGAGTTCCTTGCAAATCTAAACGGTTCGCCGCATTTGCAATGAGGGTTTTTACAACGGAGCCCCTGGCATCTCCCTTGCTGGTTTACAGACAAACATTCATAGGAGGGACACACAATTATGCCTGAACTTTTTCAACGTATTTTGCTCCCTGTCGATTTTGCTCCGATTTCCCGAGAAGCCTTTCTGCTGGGTCTTCGACTCGCACACCAGTTTCAAGCCCAGGTGTTCCTGCTCCATGTGATCGATACCAAATCCCTTGATGCCTTGAATGCGCTAGGCCTTGCCCTTCCGAGCGAAGAAAAAGCACAAAAAAAACGACTGAATCACCAGGCCCGCCTTTTGGCTAGAGGACTCTTGTCCGTGCCAGAGGCCAAGGGGTTAAAGATTACACGGTTACTCAGGGAGGGAAAGCCCTTTGTGGAAATTGCGCGGGCTGTTCGAGCAGAAAAAATTGATCTAGTGGTCATGGGTAGTTACGGAGGACAAACTGGGGATATTAGCCACATTTTCTTTGGCAGCACCGCAGAAAAAATTGTTCGGACCGTGCCCTGCCCGGTGCTCACTGTTCCCTATCCATTCAAAAATTTGACAAGACAGGTTGACATCAAAATATCACCTTCTACAAAAAAGACGGTGAAAAAAGGAAAAGTACGTCGAGCCTCATGACGAACAAGACTTTGCGTCCTCAAGTTCTGACTAAAATGGCTTGGTACATTATTGTTCTAATCTTCCCTTTTTAAAGACGTGTTCCATGGCCGTTGGCGACCTAACCGTTTCTCCTCATTCGTCCGACCAAGGGCAGGTTGTCTCTATTCGTGGGAGTGTGGTCGATGTTCAGTTCCCCCATTCTCTTCCCTCGTTGCACAATATTCTCCTGACAGGAAAAGATAACCAGGTCATCATCGAGACCATCGCCCACCTGAATAAAAACAGCATTCGCGCTATTGCGTTAACACCTACTGGCGGTCTCTCCTGCCGTTCTCCGGTCAGCGACACGGGTGCTCCCCTTCAGGTTCCAGTTGGACAACACACCCTCGGTCGAATGTTTAACGTGTTTGGAGAAACCATTGACCAACGCCCTCCTCTACTTGACAGAGAGTTTCGCCCTTTCCATGGTACCCCTGTACCTTTGATTCAGCGGACCACCAACTCAGAGGTCTTCGAGACTGGAATCAAAGCCATTGATGTGCTCGCTCCAGTGGAACGCGGTGGGAAAGCCGGCTTGTTTGGCGGAGCAGGGGTTGGCAAAACCGTGCTTATTATGGAAATGATTCATAACGTCGTGGGGCGGCATGGCGGAGTGAGCGTCTTTTGCGGAATTGGAGAGCGATCCCGTGAAGGAGAAGAATTGTATCGGGAGATTCAGGAATCAGGCGTATTGGCAAAGACCGCATTAATTTTTGGCCAGATGAATGAAGCGCCAGGGGCTAGATTTCGGGTCGGACACGTGGCCCTGACCATGGCTGAATATTTTCGGGATGTGGCTAAACTTGATGTCTTATTATTAATAGACAATATTTTTCGATTTATCCAAGCCGGAGCCGAAGTCTCCGGCCTGTTGGGACAGATTCCCTCCCGTCTGGGCTATCAGCCCACTCTGAGTTCGGACCTCGCGGAACTTGAGGAACGAATTTGTAGCACAGCATCCGGCTCGATTACGTCAATCCAAGCAGTCTATGTTCCAGCAGATGACTTTACCGACCCTGCGGCTGTCCATACATTTAGTCATCTTTCGGCCTCAATCGTCCTTTCCCGCAAACGAGCTAGCGAAGGGCTCTTTCCGGCTATTGATCCTCTTCGTTCGCTTTCGAAAATGCTGGTTCCCCATGTAGTCGGGGCACGACATTATCATGTGGCACAAGAAATACGAAAAACCTTTGCCACGTATGAAGATCTTAAGGACATCATTGCCATGTTGGGATTGGAAGAACTTTCACGAGATGATCGGTTGACGGTATCTCGGGCTAGACGATTGGAACGTTTTCTCACACAACCATTTTTCGTATCCGAAGCCTTTACCAACTACAAAGGGAAATTGGTCTCATTGGAGGATGCCCTAGACGGATGTGAACGAATCCTGAACGATGAATTTTTCGACTATCCGGAGCGCGCCCTTTATATGATCGGGACGATCAAGGAGGCCCACAAGGATGCGACTCAAGGTGTTGCTCCCCACAGAAATGCTGGTGGATGAAGAAGTGACGAAAATTACGGCCGAAGCTGTCGATGGCTCATTTTGCCTGCTCCCGCGGCACATCGATTTCGTCACCGCACTTGTTCCAGGCATTCTGACTTTTGAAACACCCAAGAAGAAGGAACATATTTTTGCCATTGACGAGGGGGTCCTTCTCAAATGTGGGAGGGAAGTGGTCATATCCACCAGACAGGGCATCAAAGGTGAAGCTTTGGGAGACCTGAAGAAAGCTATTGACGAAAATTTTCTGGTGTTGGACGACCGGGAGAAAAACGCTCGCTCAGCCGCCGCCAGACTTGAAGCTGATCTCGTCAGACGCTTCATGGAATTGCGAGAACATGGAGGATAACGGACCTTCTCTCAATCACCGGCGGGAGCGACTGCTCAAAAACTTGACTGCCAAAGTTGAGCCTAAAGAAATTCGGAAGCTAAAAACACGACAACACAAACCACGAGAGGTCTGGTTTTGGCTTGGAATGTTTGGCATCGTCGGATGGTCCATCGCCGTCCCAACATTGATGGGAGTAGCTGCCGGAGTCTGGATCGACACAACATGGCCAAGCCGCTATTCATGGACGTTGATGTTATTGATGGCCGGTGTCATGTTGGGATGTCTCAACGCTTGGTACTGGGTGACCCGTGAAAGCCGCCGGCCTTAAGGGAATGGTCAACAGCCCCATTGAAGGTGAGAGAGTTTCCATGAATATACATTTACCTTTCCACTTGTTCCTCCAACAACTAGGTTCGGCTAAAACTTTGTTCCACCTAACAAACCATTCTTAACCCGAATGGAACTTGTTCCTCAAATATTGATCACCCTTGGGGCCCTCTTTATTGTCGGGCTCCTCACGGACCTCGTAGGAAGACGAACCCCTTTACCACGAGTGACCTTATTACTTCTTGCAGGATTTCTCATCGGTCCTTGGGGATTAAACGTCCTACCAAACTTTCAAGAAGACTGGTTCCCAGTGGTCACGGATATCGCATTATCCATGGTGGGGTTTTTGTTGGGTC
>JBFJON010000005.1:0-11574 GCA_041617575.1 Nitrospirales bacterium
CCCAAGAGCCAGAGAGTTCGGATGGCAGGGAAAAGTTATTCTACAATTGCGCATTACCCCCCATGGAAGGGTGATGACCGCCGCCATCCAACAAAGCTCTGGATATTCATTATTAGACAACAGCGCGATACAGGCCGCAAAGAACTGGACATTTGAGCCAGCAAAAAATGGTGGGTTTCCGGTGCCTTCCACTGTTAACATTCCCATTCGATTTGATCTGATACAGTAAATGTCCCATGACGTGCTCAAAAGGACCGACAGATGAACTCAATTAGATACACCCACTTTTTCTTGTTTTTTGCCTTAATCTTGGCCTTCAGCGCCAAACCTTTAAGTTATGCGGGAGATGCTCAAGATCTGCTCGCTCAAGCCTATAGGGCCTATCAACAGAATCAATGGGCTACCGCCAGGGCTTCCTTGGAACGTGCTATACATCTCTATCCCAATTATGCCGAAGCTCATCACCTTCTGGGATTGGTCTTGACACAACTGCACCAACCGGAAGAAGCCATTGCCGCACTGCAACGATCGGTCAAAGCCTATCCCTCATTTGCCCAAGCTTATGTGGATTTGGGAACTGTCTTTCAAGATCAGGGGAAATTCGAGCAGGCCGAACAAGCTTTTCGTCAGGCCTCAACTATCTACCCGAATTATCTAGAAAGCTGGACGGCACTCGCCACCCTCTTTGACCAGCAACACCAGGCAACCAAAGCCATCAACGCTCATCGTAAGGTCTTGGAAATAGCCCCCCATCAAGCGGACTCCCTTTATGGTCTGGCCTTTTGGTTCGTTCAGCAGGGAAATCTCGAACAAGCACAGCCGTATGTCGAGCAATTAACGGCTCAGAATCCACAACATGTCAATGGTTGGTTAATGACGGGTTCGTTGGCGCAACAAACTAACCAAACAGAAAAAGCCATCAGGGCCTATCAACGGGTCGTGGCTCTTCAACAACAACTCGTTGACCCCTATTTCAATTTGGGAATCTTGTATCAACAACAAGAGCAATACACAGAAGCTGCTGAAGCGTTTGAAAATGTCCTCCGCCTGGATAAGAACAATGCCGAAGCCCATATCAACTTAGGCGTGGTCTATACGGCTCTTTCCAAACTGAAGCTGGCAGAAGAACAGTACCAGGCCGCATTAGCCCTCAATCCTGGTTTATCAGAAGCCCATTATAACTTGGGACTGCTCTATGAATTTCATCATAATGTCCCGGAAAAAGCTCTGGAATATTATAATGAATATGTGAAACTTGGCGGACAGGATGAACGAATTGCCAAACTCCTGAAAAGAGTCGGGTCGTGACGTCAACCTTTTCTAATCAGGTTTCGGATACCCGCATTTTTGTTCTTAGCGCGCTGGGCAGCCTTTTACTGCATGGACTGCTAGTGACCGGCTTAAGCTACTTCCCCGATACCCAAATCGTGAAGGATGAAACCCCAACCGTTCAGCTCACCTTATTGCCAGGGCCACAAGTCTTTCAGGCAGCGCCCTCCCCACCCATTCCCCCAACACGAATCAATCAGGCGCAACCTCCGGCACCGCCCTTGGTGGCCTCTCTTTCGGCGCCACCTGCGGTGAAGCCGTCTGCTTTGACACTTCCAAAACCGGCAAAAACCATCTTAAAAGATGTCCGTGCCTCACAGGCCATGACCGCCAGGGACATGATGAAAATGCGGGTTCCGGCACAGACTCAACAGGCATCACCCTCCATGCCAAAAAGACACACTCGACAAGACGCTGCCAGTCGTGCCATGCCCACGATACCGATGGTTAGGAAAGCACGCTCGGCAGCTCGCTCCCTGCCCTCGCCCCCAACAGTAGCTAGGCTTCAGACACTCACGGCCACTCCACCTGCCCTCACTGGATCAACTAGTACCAGACCAACCATCATCTCATCATCCAGGCCGGTCTACCCACGTGTGGCGAGAGAATCCGGATGGGAAGGGACCGTCATCGTCCGCACACTCATTGATACCAACGGAGTACCAAGTCAGGTGAAAATTCGGAAAAGCACTGGCCATCCAACATTGGATCAGGCAGCACAGGAAGCAGTCAAAAGCTGGACATTTCAACCAGCGAAAGATGGAAACATTCCCATCACGAAATGGGTCGATATTCCCATTAAATTTGATCTCAACAGCTAACGATCGGGGAACTCAGAAAAAGACACGAAAATGGGCATAATCAACCTACTTATAAGCGGCGGATGGATGATGATTCCGATCATTGGCTGCTCACTTGTAGCTCTCACCATCAGCATTGAACGCTTCATTTATTTTAAAAAATTTGGAGCAAGCCGTTTTGCCCCCAAGATGCTCTTGCTTATCGAACAAGAGAAATTCACCGATGCCTTGGCGTTGGCTGAAAACCAAACCAGTCCTGTTCTTCGCGTTATTTCCACAGGAGTACTTCAGGCCACCACCTGCCCCTCCAAAGCCATGGAAGCCTCAGCTATTGCAGAAATCACCAAGATGAAACGCGGCCTTCCCGCGTTGGATACCATCATCACGCTCGGGCCGCTCTTGGGACTTCTGGGGACCATCATTGGCATGATCGATTCCTTTGGCATCATGTCAGAATCTGGCCTGGGAAATCCCCACGCGGTGACCGGAGGAGTCGCAGAAGCTCTGATTTGCACGGCCGCCGGAATTTTCGTCGCAGTGACGACTTTGATTCCCTACAATTTTTTCTTAGCGCGTTTGGAACAAGAAACCGAAAAAATCGAACATTATGCCACTAAAACTGAGGCTGTTTTTGAACGCGTGGTCGGCCAAACAAAGCCATGAGACTACCTGCCTTTGTCAAAAAGAATCCCCGTATTGAAATTATCCCCATGATCGACACCATGTTTTTCTTGCTGGTGTTTTTCATGATTGCCACTTTGGCCATGACCATCCAACATGGCATGCCAGTCTCACTTCCCACTGCCGAATCTTCAACAGATAAAATTGCCGAACATGTGTCACTCACACTGACCCGTGAAGGTCTCCTCTATTACAACAAAGAGGCGATCACCTTACAGGAACTCGAAATGCGCCTGGCAAATCTTCGACAATCTTCCTCTAACCCTTCTTTGTTGATCAATGCCGATGAACAAGTCCCGCATGGCCGAGTCATTAAAGTCATGGATCTCATTCGACTCAGTGGAATCACAAGCATGGGCATCGCGACAAAACCTTCATCAGAGTCATGACATCACCAGGAATATTCAATGCCAAGTGGTACCATTCCGTTCAAAGTATATCTCACCTTCATTGCCCTTCTCAGTTTTTGCCCACTGCCGGCTTTAAGTCATCCAGCCGGGGACTTCTACCAACAAGCCATTTCCGCCATTCAAAGCAAAGATTTTCAACTGGCTGAGTCCTTTCTCCAGCAAGCGATAAATGAATTTCCAGCTTACGCCAAAGCCCACCATCTTCTTGGAATCGTGCAATTTCAGCGCACACAGGACACAAAAAAGGCGATTCCGGCACTCAAACAGGCCGTTTACCTGAATCCCAAATCGGCCCAGGCACGATATGATTTGGGGTTACTGCTTTTAAAGCAAGAACAGATTGATGAGGCTCAGCAACAACTCCAACAAGCCCTTACCCTTTACCCTGGTTTTTGGGAAGCCCGCTTAACACTTGCCAAAATTTTCGATCAGACGGGTGCAACGGACAACGCCATCCAGGAATACGAAACAGTACTCAAAAGTCAGCCATTGGCCTCCGAGGCCCTTTACCACCTGGCCTATCATTTCATGCAACGAAATCAAATTGACCAGGCGCAGAAACTTTTGTTACGCCTAACAAAACATGATTCACAACATCCGGAAGGATGGTATTTACTGGGCCGCCTCGCCGAACAACACCAGCAATTCGATCAAGCGATAGAGGCCTACAATCACGTCTTACAGAACAAACCGGACCATGCAGGAGCCCATTATAATCTGGGGTACTTGTATCAACAGCAAGGCCAGTCACAAAAAGCTATTGCGCATTTCCGACGAATCACGCAGTTGAATCCCTCTGATTCCGAAGCCTATTTTAATTTAGGGGTAATTTTGGTTTCACAAAAACAGTTCGACCAGGCAGAGGAGGCGTATCAGAATGGCCTAGCCCTAGAACCGAATTCTGTGGAAGGCCAGTACAATGTCGGGGCCTTTTATGAATTTCACAAGGAAGATTTAGAACGGGCGAAAAAGCACTACCGACAATACCTTGAATTGGGTGGCACCGATCAGCGCATCTCAAATTTAATGAAATAGAGGAAGGATTTAGCCGGCGTTAGTTATTGATATAGATTGCCAATCCTAAAAGACCAAATAGAGAATGTTGAAAAAAGCCACCAGCGGTGTTCTCGCAATTTTGTCGTTCTCACGTACCGGAAGTACGCTCCGCGCGTCAAAATCGCTGCGGCCTTGCTGGATGACTTTTTTGATCATTCCCGTCGGCTACTGATATTGAATCCTTCTAGGGTATATTCGGGCTTTTTTGCGAGAGATATTCAATAGGACCAAATAAAATGAGAAGCCTCACCATTCCATTCCGAGTCTCCTGCTCCCCCAATTCATCAGCATACGAAGTTCGGCACCCTTTCAATAACCATACAACAGCTGCACCGATTGCATAGCATTCGTAAAAAACTAAATCAACCACGACCAATTCTCGCTTTCTCTCAACTCAATATCCCGTCTTGTCTTTGATTTTCCTCATGGCAGAAATGGTCGCCTGTGGGTCTGTTGAATCCATACTGATTACATGCGGTTGTTCTGCCGGAGTAAAAGACTCTTCGATTTCTTGTTGGCGTTCCATAATGGCGACGGTCGCATCTGATGCATCACGCCCTTCTAGGGAGCGCCGTGCTATCCTCTCTGCCAAGACCGCCTCGGGGGCGAAAACATCCAAAATCACCCATACACATGTCTGTTCATTGGCTAACACCCTGAATGCCTCTCGCTGACGTTGTCGAATAAACGTGGCATCAACCACAACTGAAAACCCCGCGCACAAAAGAATTCGTGCCAAATCCTGCAATCGATCATAGGTGCGCTCAGTCATGTCCGAGTGGTAAAGACCAGGATCATGGAGATCTTCGGTCTTGGGCTTCGCTGTTTCTGCAAACAGGCGCTTCCGCTCCACATCAGACCGCACACGTATCGCACCAATGGCTTTTACTATTTCTGTGGACACCGTGGTTTTTCCAGATCCCGAAACCCCATGCATCAAGATAAGGGCCGGAGAAGCACAGGAAATGAAACGTTGCGCGAATTCCACGTATCCAATCAGTTCACTTTTGGCCTTCTCCTCTTCAACACCGCTTTCTGCCAATTGTGCCAATCGTAACCCAGCCACTTTCGCTCGAACCAAAGCCCGATAGACCTGGTAAAATCGAAAGACTCTCAGACCTTCGTAATCTCCCGTCAATTCCAGGTATCGATTCAAGAACATCAAAGCTAAATCCTTGCGACTATGTTTTTCCAAATCCATCACTAAAAAGGCCACTTCACTCATGACATCAATCCAGCGAAGACGTGGCTCAAATTCCAATGCATCAAACACACACACATTCCCCTCGAACACGGCGATATTTCCTAAATGAAGATCCCCATGACATTCTCGAACATAGCCTGATTGTTTCCGTTGAATAAAAACGTCGTACAAATTTCGCCATTCCCTCTGTAGCCATCTATCTATTCGAGTTAAATATTTCTGAGTGGTTGGAGTGAGAAGAGGGAGAGGCATATCATCGAGAGACTCCTTTATCGGTCGCCAAACCATGTCTGGATTTCCATAGAGCGATTGCTCCCCGGCCTTTTCAATTTGATCATGAAATTGTGCAATCTTATCAGCCAATTGAGAGATAAAGATTTCAGCCTGTTCTTTGCTAGCAAGGATGTTGTGAATCTCTTGCTCGGAAGAAAATTGTTTCATTTTGACTACGAATTCAAATGGAGGGCCTAGTCCATCTATGCGAGGAACCAACGGAGAGCCCGTGAGGGGAACGATTCCGAGATACACTTCAGGCGCCAACCGGCTATTTAGTCGCACTTCTTCCTCACAAAACCATCGACGCTTTTCTAATGTTGAAAAATCCACAAACGAAAACTTCACCGGCTTTTTGATCTTGTAGGCATAGGACCCGGTTAATAGGACCCACGAAATATGAGTTTCAACCAGTCTCACCTGGTCAACCGGGTGGGGATAACATTCGGGATTTTTCAACCCCTGAACCCATGCTGTCGATGCCTCACTCATAGCAACCACGGATTACACTAATGTTTCCGGCAATATTCCTAAACCTATCATTTCTCTCATAGTTCCCAAGATTGTCTTGCATTTGCCTATCGGTCAGCAATCGTTAGTTTCCTATGCCCATGTCCGACTTGTAACGAAAATCTCCGACCAGGTACACTTAAGTATAAAGTTATTCATGTTGAGACGAATTAAATGGCTGTTCTTCTTGTGCGTGTTCCTGATCATTGCCGGGATCTTGGCCGCTCTATGGCTACTCCCTGGCACCTTTACCGCAAAAGCCACTCCACCCGAATGGGAAATCAAAATTGCCAGGTTCATCCGCCACATGGCCACACCAAGTCATTTCCTCAAGATGGCCAATCCTCTCCGTTTTTCTCCAGAGACCTTGGCCGAAGGGCGGCATCATTTTGCCGACCATTGCGCCACATGCCATGCCAATGATGGAAGCGGCAAAACGGACATGGGGCCTAACTTTTATCCGCCAGTTCCTGACCTTCGAGATCCGGCCATTCAGTCTATGCAAGATGGGGAACTATTTTACGTAATTCATTCGGGCATTCGTTTTACCGGCATGCCTGCCTGGGGTAAAGGGCCTCCCGAAGAAGATCAGGAAAGCTGGAAGCTGGTTCTTTTTATTCGCCATTTGCCGGACATTACACCGGAAGAAATCGCCGAGATGAAAAAAGATAATCCCCTGACTCCTGCCGAACGAGAACAACAGGACATGCGTGATCAATTCTTATCGGGTGAGGACGTGGAACCTGCCACTCCCCATCGTCATTAATCCGATTATCCAAGGAGCATTACAATGAGAACCGTTCGTTACTTACTGATTATTGCTTCTGTCCTGATCCTTCCAACCTTGGCCTGGGCTCACGGAGATGCTGGTCATATCATGGGGACCGTGACCGCAATAGAAACAGATCATGTCGTCATTCAAACCACCAAAGGCCATTCGCTTTCTCTTGCCTTTCAACCCCAAACCACTTTCCAACAAAACGGCATCCACCATAAAGATGCTCGCCCACAAGTGGGCGACCGTCTCGTCGCCGAAGTCACTAAAAAAGGGCTGCCTCAACATCATGATTGGGTCGCAACCGAAATCACCTTTGCCACACCCAAGAAAAAGCCCTAACTTTGAATGTTCCGAGCTCCATGAGGATTACCACATGGCGCATCTTGCAACCGTAGTCAGAAAACCAACCCATCTCTTCTTGAGGCTAGGGGTAGGATTAAGCATCCTAGTCCTTGGAGTTGGTTGTGCTCAGCCGTACAAGGCCACGCTTTCACCCGATCTGGCGAACCAACTCACTGACTCCTTGTCTTTTTCCCAAATCAAAGAGTTTCCTGACAAACACAAGGGAAAACTGGTCTTACTCGGCGGGCAAATTCTTTCAGCGAAACGTCTCACAGATTCTACGGAACTTATCATCCTCCACTTACCGCTCATCCAGCAACGGGAGCCCACAACCGAACTGACCGATTCCGAAGGTCGCTATATTGCTTACCAACAGGAGTTTTTAGATCCAGCCACAGTTCCTTCTGGGACCCGAATCACACTCGTTGGAGAACTGTCAGGGTCTGTCACACAAAAACTTGATGAAACGGAGTATACCTACCCCACTCTCATCATCAAAGAGTTTAAAGTTTGGCCCACCTATTCTTCAGACTACCCCCGCTATGGCCAACCGTACCCGTATTGGGGGCCATATCCCTATGCCTATCCGTATTGGGGCCCACGAGGCCGTTTTTACGGGAACTATCCTTATTGGTATTGGTAAAGAGAAAAGGGCTAAAAACGTCGAAGCAGGCTCAAGGGCAAACAGCCAGTTCCACTCCTGACAAAGAGATTAAGAGGAGAATGTGGCTTTAGCTGTAGGACAGGCGTAATCGGTTGGCCGGAAAAGAAAATGCTAGGAGAATGTGTCAATTCCCCTAGCAAAAAGGTGTGATAAAGAAAACAGATAGGGCCTCAAAATTCTGAAGCAGGTAGCTTACAGGTGTTGAGGATCCAATTCCGCCTCAGGTTCCATGGCAGGGTCATTGGAATGCTCATTCATAGCATGTTCGTCCGTAGGATTTTCGTCCGTAGGATGTTCATCCGTAGCCTGCTCTTCTGTGGAGGGCTCTGAGGGCATTTCTCCTGGCATATCCATCGCACTTTCTGGGACTTGAGCGTCAACGGTAGGCTCAGTGGGAGCATTTTGGTTCATACCCTCGTCCAGAAGATGCTGTTCATCCACGGGATGCTCTTTCATAAATTCGGGATTTATTACCTCGGTATTCATCGACGCTTGTGTGTCGGAATCAATCTCAATGGCAGCTTCTTCACGCACGGCCTCATTCATCCCACTGTCCATCAAGCCACCTTCCATTAAGGGATATTCTTCGTTGAGCATTTGCTCAATTTCTTCTAATGCCTGTATTTCATTTTCAGGTCCTTGGGAAGCGACTTCGGTTTCAGGATGAAATTCGCCACTACCCTTGATTCCAAGCGACATCTCTTTTTCAGTCACCTCTTCGACCATCGGATTTACCGTTGGTTCGGTAGGAAGAACCTCTTGAATAGTGGTTTCTTCGATCACCTTTTCGACACTTTCTTCTTGGCTCTGCGGATCAAATGACACCGGAAGCACAAAAGTCGTGCTGGCAAAATCTGCCACCAATCCGACTGTATCATCTCCTCCGTTCAGTACCAGAACAATGTCCGTCCCAGGGTTTTTCCACTCGGCGACCATTACTAAATGCCCGCGCATAACCGCTTGTCCCCACAGATTCTCGTCATATTGATAGAGCTTTTCTAGCCAAATTTCTTGAACAGATGTGGGTAAGCCATAGCTTTGGCTAATCCAATTTTTCAAAGTATGAAAATCTTGCACATATTCCACCGCATCGTCATGCTGAGGTTCAAACACATACTTCGCCTGCCCTAAATGATCTTCATAAAATGAATAGGTTAAGGCTGCCTCAACCCCCTCAATTTGGGTGTGGTAGGCCACCCGCTGTTCATAGTCGGACAACACTGGCGATTGCAATTCCCAAGAGAACTGGACCGGTTCATTCTCTTTAACTTCTTGGACACTCATGCCCCAATCAGTGCTCCGTCGCTCAAAGGTTTTGGGTTGGGACGGCATTACCGTTTTTTGCATAACTGATGGCTCAGCTTGATGCTGCGTTGGCGCCATAAGCAGATTGCCATTGGAATCGCGATGCCGGGTGAAATGTATGTACTCGGAAGGACTTGCTGCATAACTCGTGGTCAAAAGTAATATTCCCAACACTGACAGGGCACCAATCAAAAAAAGATGTGTTTTCATAACAGTTCTCATTATCCTCATGGTTTCTAATCGCTTAAGGTGCTAAAAATCACCTAAGGGTAAGCAGCAGGTGAGCCATCAACCACCTCTCATTTGACCTGTATAGAATACTGTCGGTTAGTGGGGGAAGAACTTTAGTGGAGGAAGAAAATTCTTTACACCGGAAAATATAGCCAGAAGTTCATCGTGGATCCCAGTGGAAATAGAGGGACCAACAAGGCACATCTTACCCACTATAAGAATCCCGGAAGTATTGATGCACTCTTGAGGGTGAAAAACTTTATTTTGAAAAAGAAGATCTTTTTGATTCTCTTTTCGTTCAAAATGCGTAAGATACCGAGCCATACTATGGTCCTTACCATCCGTCCCCGGTTAGCCTAGATCAGCAATCTGCCCAAAGACGTCGGTCCAACAATTAATTCCAGAAATGCAAGTCAGTTTGA
The DNA here is from genome assembly GCA_041617575.1 of Nitrospirales bacterium. Classification (GTDB taxonomy): domain Bacteria; phylum Nitrospirota; class Nitrospiria; order Nitrospirales; family UBA8639; genus Nitrospira_E. The sequence continues at coordinate 10,006 of JBFJON010000005.1, forward strand.
AGCTTTCCAGAGGAGTCAAACATTTATACTTGCCTTGTATTGCGATAGCCCATTTTCGGGTCGGCACCTGGGTCACTTCCTCATTATTATTCACAAAACGGAACATCCGAGATTTAAAATCAGGAATTGAGCCTGTGTTTGCCACTCGTTTATCACAAGGATGGACTTTGCCATAGGGACCAGATTTTCGGCGAATTTTCACATTAGTCCTCCAGTCCTGGAGGGTTGTCTCAGTTCCCCGAAAAGCCATAATTATCATTTCCAAATTCCGACCATAAAGGCTTGGGAGTCATTTCGGTTAATATAGGCAAACTGCGGAACCCCCCATTGCACGACTTCTGGTTCAATCACATCGGGAGATTGATATGCTAAAGACGAAGGCTTGGCAAGCACGTGGGCATTCTAATGGGGATATTTGGTGGTATGTGGATCAAATAGACTTTCTCCCATTCGAATCCCCTTGAGCAGAGTTAGCCAGCGGAAAACGAGGGAGCCATCTCCACGACGGTGATTAGCCGATGGCAGGAGGACTATACGTGAGGAAGATTTACAAATATAGAATAGAAAGGTAGGTCACTTGCCCTCGGATAAGGCGGGAAATCTATGGGATACGCAGGACAAAAACAAGGATGCATTTACCTAGCACCAGGCCAGATTTCCATTCCAATCCGCCCCCCCACCGGAAAAGGGCCGGTCCAGAATTTCAGCCCAATATTCGCGTAAGTTAGTAAAAATCTGCAAGTAACCAGAATAGGTATTGGGTTTTTGTATATACCCATTCACACGCAACCCGGCCGTTTGGATAATGTCCCGTGGGGCCTTAGATGTTGTCAACACCACTATAGGAATCCCAGCGAAGGCAGAGTCCTGTTTAATCTCCCCCAGGACTTCAAGACCGCTCATACGAGGCATATTTAAATCCAGTAAAATCACACTGGGACGAGGTGAGGACTCTGGAGACATGAATTCCCCTCTGCGGTACAGATAATCCAAAAGCTCTATTCCATCATTCACCAGTCGCAACCGTTCGCCAATTGGGAATTCCGTCCAGGCTTCTTTTACCAATTCGCAATCATCAGTGTTATCGTCAGCCAATAATATCGTTTGAATAGGACGGTAAACCATTTAAACCCTCTGATTCTTTTTGAGATTTCTTCTAAAATTTTCAGATTTTGATGCCGAAATGGTTCGGGAAGTACAGATACGCGCTCCCGAATTCTTTTCGGTTCGTTTGCCGAAATACTTGCTTTAACCCCTGGGATAACACAAGAAGGAAAAAGGCTTGCTGGAAAACCGGAGAAATCTGCAACTAAGCCGGAATCGGAAGACGTTTCCAAAAATGGTGTGGAGCAGGAGTTTCATTCGGAATATCACGCCACGGATCAAAGCGTCGAACATGCCACCACTGTAATAGATCATCCCAACCGGTAATACGAATCACTTTGGCATCCACAACATGACGGTTCCAAGGTTGGTCCATGACGAATACCCTTGCCCCAACCGCCTGATAGTTTTGAAGATGATGAGGATGATCATCAATTGCAAGAGTGATTGACTCCGGAATCTCCG
>JBFJON010000006.1:0-11474 GCA_041617575.1 Nitrospirales bacterium
CATGGCCATGAGAAAGGCTCCAATTTGGCATGCGGTGGCTTGTCCCTCGATGATCGAATTCAGGGCAAACTTAGCCTCTTCCCAGGTTAAGTCCTTGGCGCCTTTCAGCCCCTTGCCAATTTTGGCAATCATATGGTCCATAGATTGATGACTTTTCAAAATGTCAACACCTGGTCAGCCGGAAGAACCGCTTCCTTCCAAAAGGCCTCGGCTGTTTGGACTTCGTCCAATTCAGGAATCAGATCTTCCGGTCTCAGATCAAAATAGCGGAGAGAGTCTTTGCAGACGGACAACTTTAGGTTCCCGCTTTCTTTGGCATTCTGGAGAAATTTCGAAATATCCGCTTTATGTTCTCGTCGTAGAAGGTCTCGAACAAAAGCCTCGCGTCCTTTGTAATCTGGGGACATCGTGAGTTCTGTTATTTTTGTTAAGCTCATTCGGCTTGCCGCTTCGTCTCGGAAATATCCACTCACCTCTATCCCACTGGCCGCAGCGAGGGCCATCCATTCGCATGCTTGAAGAAGGTTGTTGAATCCCCCTCGAGAAATAATAACCGCCACTTTTTTCACTGATTTCCTCCGGCTCTCATTCTGTCTGTGTGGTGAATGTTGGTGCTCGGCGCCCGATTTTTCCTAGCGATGAAGGCCGCATTCGGTTTTGGTCGAACTTTTCCATCGTCCAGACCGGGGATCATCGCCAGGCATCACGGGAGCGGTGCAGTGGGTACAGCCAATACTCGGGAAATGCCGGTCATGGAGTTCATTGTAGGGCACGTTCTGGGTACGAATGTAATCCCAAACCTGTTCCCATGACCAGGTGGCCAACGGATTGAATTTCACCAGGCCAAACTTGGCATCCCACTCCACAATGCCAGAATGGGCACGAGTGGGAGATTGATCCCGCCGAATTCCTGTGATCCATGCGGCATAATCTTTGAGAACACGGGTTAACGGTTCGATCTTGCGAAGTTCGCAGCATTGGTCAGGGTTTCGCAACCACAGGCCTTCCCCATGCTGTGTGGCTTGCTCCGCTGGGTTGAGCTTCGATTTCATTTGAATGATCTGTTCATCTTGTAATTGATAGTGCTTGATGATTCGATCACGGACGGCATAGGTCTCGGGAAATAAAAAATCGGTGTCCAGGTAAAAGAGCACACTGCGGGGGTTGAGGCGAAGCATCATATCGACAAGGACGACATCTTCCGCGCCGAAGCTACATGCCAAAATAATGCGAGGCTCATATTGCTTCAACGCGGTTTCAAGAATCTTGGTTGGAGTCTGCCCCTCGAGGGATTGGTTTAAGGCAGCGAGATCGTCCGGCGAGGGCTGCGTATTGAAGGATGTAGACATAGTGGCCTGTTTACGCTTCAACCTTTTCCACAAGGACTCTGAAATGTTGTTCCTCAGGATCCATGGGTTCTTGCTGAAGGATTTTATGCCCATCGTTTCGAAGGCTGACCGGGACGTTGCGAATCGGGTCGCCGGCATCAAGCCAGACTTCGAGTTGTTCGCCTTCGTCCATCATTTCTAATTTTAATTTGGTTTTGACATAGTTCATCGGACAAGCCACACCTCGTAAGTCATAGACCTCAGCATCTCCAGCCGTGGAAGATTGTGGCTCAGCTTGAGGAGTTGTGACAGTTGATGGCGCTGTCCCGTCTGCTCCCACTTCCGCCGGGGTAAGCTTCAGGTCCTGCCCAATTTGTTCCGTGACGGTTCGACAAACGTCGACAAACCCTTTGGCAAAGTCAATTTTGCCTTGAGTAAAGTCTGCAGAGGCGTCCTTGGTCCCGAGGTCGCCAAATTTTTCAGCCACGTTGTGGTATTCGGTCGGCAGGAGTCCCTTGGCGCGAACCATGTCATCAAATTCCATTAACGTATCGGCATCAGTATTTGGATCGATGCCCTCGGTCACCAGGATGGCTTTCGCGCCAGCCACTACTGCCCGATAGGCTTTATTAATGGCCATGGCATATTGGTGTTTTCCCATCAGAATTCGTGTTTGATAGAGTTCTTGTTCGGCTTCAAGGATTCGATTATCGATCATCTCTAAGGCGCCACCGGCACATTCACCTGGCCCTAAATCCTCGACCGAAAATTCCTCGTCTCCTTCCCAGTCGAAATAATACTGTTGGTCATCTTGATAGGTGGGTAGGATGGTATAAGGAATGAGTTCGTCTTTGAGCTTGATCTTGCCTGTCCGGTCGATAAAGGCCGGGAGTGATTCTCCGTCTTTTCGTGTTCGCCGATACAGGTCCAAAAGATGCTGGACTGCGGCCGGCACATTTTTCGCCGGTACTTTCACGATTAATTGGGCAATCTTGGCTGTGCCGTTGACCTGGCCGCCTAGATGTAACTCATAGACTGGGGCCACATGGTCTCCAACGCGCTTGCCTACACCATGGAGGCCAATCGTCGCGATATGATGCTGGGCACAAGAATTATGGCATCCGCTGATTTTGACATCGACGCCTTTAAGGTCATCGGGTGTTTTGCCGGCCGGAAAGATTTCAGCTAAGGCCCGAGCGAGTCCCTTGGATGAGGTAATACCCAGCCCACAAGTATCTGTCCCTGGGCAGGCCACAATATCTTCGACCCCCTCAGCTCCAGGGTCGCCTAATCCATGGATCACTAACTCGTCATAAAAGTGAGGCAGCTGGCTATCTGGAATCCATCGAACGATGATGTTTTGATTAATCGTGGTTCGGGCATTCCCATTAGCATAGCGTTCAGCTAGATCAGCTAACACAAACATTTGCTCCGTCGTAATATCACCAGAAGGAAGTCGCACGACAGCAGCGTTGAATCCAGGCTGTCGTTGGGTGATAACATTGGTTGTACGCCAGGTGTTGAAGACATCAGGAGAAGAAGCCACACTGCCATTCCCTGATGAACCATGAGCATGGTTGTTCCCGTTTCCTTGGGCCGATGTGCCATTGCCGCTTTTGGTAGGCATGATGAGCGGTGGATCGTCAGGATACACCTCGGGGTTTAAACCCAGTTTTGTGGCCCCAGACTGAATCATGCTGTCATAGGATTCTTTCCATCGTTTTGAAAATTCCTCGAAGCCTAATTTATCGAGGACGAACTTCATACGGGCTTTACTACGATTTTTTCGGTTGCCTAAATTGTCAAATACTTTCAACAGGGCTTCAATGGACGGAATGAGTTCTTCCATCGGGACAAACTCCCGGAGCGTTTTCGCTAAACGCGGAGTAGATCCTAACCCACCGCCTACGACCATTTTGAATCCAATGGTGCCTTCAGCGTTGCGTGCCGCCAACAGACCCACATCGTGAATTGGTGTCAACGCGCAGTCCTGTTTGCAGCCGGAAAAGGCGATTTTAAATTTTCGTGGGAGACTTTGATTCAGTGGATTTCTCAACAAATGATAGGCCACCGCCTTGGCATAGGGTGTGACATCGAATACCTCTCCCGGACAGACGCCAGCCAGAGCACAGGCTGTGACATTCCGAACCGTATTGGCACAGGCTTCCCGTGTGGTCAAACCAACTTCGGCCAATTTCCGCATGATGGTGCCGACCTGAGGTAGTGGCACAAAGTGCAATTGGATATCCTGCCGGGTCGTGACGTGAGCGACGCCTGTGGCATAGGTATCAGCGATCTCAGCGACTTGCCGTAACTGATTGGCCGTCATACCGCCAAAGGGAATCTTGATGCGGATCATTTGGACATCTGGCTGGCGTTGTCCATAGATGCCGTATTGCAGACGGAAGGGTTTAAAGACATCAATTGGGGTATCTCCGGATTGGAGCCGAGCGACTTCATCTTCGAACGTTTCGATTTCCTCGATAATTTCCTGAGGAATCGGGATTGTCTGGATGGGAGCCCTGGTGGTAGCTGGTGACATGCTCATGGTCTTTCTCCAAATGGCAGATAGTATTTAAAATTTTCTACTTTGGTTCGTAACATAATATTTGGGGCATTCGGCGGTATCGTGAACCTTTTTGTCAATAGCCAAACTAAATATGATACATCAAGCAGCGCTGGGATTCGAGCTTTTGATGTTGCTCGACCAATGATTGGAGTGAAATCACTCGAAGGACGGCTTGCTCGGCTTCCTGGACTTGTGCCCAAATAGTTGAAAGAATCGTGTTGGAAGCCCCTCGGTTTTCAATATGTCCTGCGGAGCTGTTTGTCGTTGAGGGTATGGCCTCATTCCCATTCATCGAATTAACCAGGTCAGCTAAGGATATCTGACTGGGATCTTGAGCCAGCGTGTAGCCTCCTTGAGCGCCTCGAAGGCTTCGCACAATCCCTGCCCGCTTCAGTCCTTGAAGGATTTGTTCAATAAACCTTGAAGGAATGCCCTGCCGCTTGGCTATGGCCTTGGCTTGAAGGGGGACCGATCGATCGTGACGAGCTAGTTCAATAGTGGCCTTTATTCCGTACGTGACTTTAATGGGAAATCGGTTCATTGTTTAATTCCTACTATATCGATATGAATAGTATATTTATACTATAACATCAAAAAATGTCAAGAAATAAAAGGGTAGTTTTTGCAACTTCTGGATGCCTGGATGAAGAAAAGCCCGAATTGACCCGAATTGAATGGGTGCAAATCAAAAATAGCAAGAAGCATCAAAAAGCGGGTTGAAGGGGGTGGCTATAGGTAACCAACATTTTCAGTACATAAAATCCTTAATATTGAAAGAAAATAAGCCGATACCTCAAAGAATATTGAGAATCCTAATGTTCTACCAATGCCAGAAGAGCTGACCTATGCATGACAAAAAAGATATTGCCGATCTCCTAAAAGAAGTTCAAACAATTGTTCATACTTTGGGTGATGAGAAATCTGAGTTGCGTGATCAGGTGGGTCAACTTGAGGCTCAATTGTCTTTAGTCAAGGAAGAAAAAACTAAAGAGGGTCGCAGCTTACAGGATATCAATGCACAATTGACGAAAGAGCTGCAGGATACGAAAGTTCGACTCGCACGCCAGTTGCAAGACACCCAGCAAAAGCTTGACCGTTTTCATCCTGAATTACAAAGTCTCCAAGCCGATCTCCAGAATGCGGAACTGCAGAACAATTTATTGGAGATGGAGTTGTCAAAGAAAAACGAGGAAATCCAAACTTTAGAAGGCCGCCTTAGTGACTATACCTCTCTTGCCTCGGCTTCTTTACCAATTGAAGAATCTTTCACCTAGTCCTTGACATCGCCTTTTCCTAAATTCCAGTTTTTTTAAGACCTCCCCCGCATAAATTTTAGAGGTCAGACTCGAATTACATTTCTCGTTGAGTAGAGTGTTAGTGCCAATTGTAATTCGAGTCTGACCCCTAAATTAAAGAAAGAATTGCACCTGCAAAACATTGTACAATGGCTAATTGGAAAGAGTTTTGAGAGGGAGCCGGGCTGACAACGATCGTATGAAGAATACATAGCCACGAATTTTATTTTTAACGTTCATTAAAAGGAGAAATTCATGCCATCAAACAGTCAATCGAGTAAGGCGAAAAAACCGGCTTCAAGTCATTCAAAAACAGCAGCGAAGGCGAAAGTGACACCCAAAAAGACTATCGCCAAGAAATCGAGCCAATCATTTAACAAGAAAAGTACGTCAACTTCGTCCAAGGGAAAGATTGCGACTGTGACTGGTGGACTGAAGGTTGGAAGTCGTGCGCCAGCGTTTTCCTTGCCCAATGAAAAAGGGCAGGTGGTGAAATTGTCTGAGCTGAAAGGGAAAAAGGTGGTGCTGTTCTTTTATCCCAAAGATGATACGCCGGGTTGTACGAAGGAGGCTTGTTCGTTCCGGGATGGTCTGCAGGCCATTCGAAAGAAAGGGGCGGTGGTATTGGGAGTGAGTGCCGATTCTGTGGCCTCGCATCAAAAATTTTCGCAAAAATTCGATTTTAATTTTCCGTTGTTGAGTGATGAATCCAAAGCCATGATTCAGGAATATGGAGTTTGGAAAGAGAAGTCAATGTATGGTCGAAAGTATATGGGGATTGAACGGACGACTGTGCTGATTGCCAAAAATGGAACCATTAGTCATGTGTTTCCCAAGGTGAAAGTAGAAGGACATTATGAGGAGGTCTTAGAAGCTTTGGGGTAGAAAAGCCAAGCAGGAATATTAAAATGTAAGGGATTGGTTACGCCTCGGCTGTTTGGCGTTCCTGATCATCTCCAATCTGAGAAAAGCCCTGCTCGCCAAAGATAGCATTTGCATTGAGATAGTATTTGAACTCGAGGAGATTGTGAGAGGGGTCCTTGAGGAAAAAGGTCAGGTGTTCGAGAGGTTCTCCTGAGAACCGGCGACGAGGCTCCCGAAAAAAGGGCAATTGATTTTTCTGTGCGCGATCCCGCCATTCGGTCCATTCGTCTTCTGTTTGGCACACGAGCCCAAAGTGCCGAGGATAAATACTGGATGGTGGCGGTCCAAGGTCTTTGGTGACATGCGCCACGATTTGGTGCCCGTGAAACTCTAACGTCATGGCAACGGCTGATTCTCGGCCGATGCCGCATCCCAAACCCTCCGCATAAAATGCCTTAGTCGATTCGATATCTCGAACTGGGATGGATAAATGAAAAATGGAATTATTCATTGGGAACCGTTGCACCATTATCGCATGTTTATAGCAAATGGAGAATAGGTCGACGCAGGAAGGAGGGAAGGCGAAGGTCAGACTAGGGAAGACAGGGGAACGATAGATTTTTCGAATGAGAAAAAGAACGAGTAGCCGAGAAGGCTGTTTTCACTGACTAGGCCAATTGTTCGGTCTTGATAAACGAGGACGTTGTGCACTGGTTTCCCCCGTGGCCTTTGGAATAATAGACCGCCTCATCCGCATCCTGGAGAAGGTCCGAAATATTGGAATAGGGTTGTTCCGGGGTATGTGTGGCAATACCTAAAGAAATGGTCACGGTAATGCTTTGTCCGGAGGATATTTCATGCGTTGTTTCTCGAAAGGCTTTCAGGATCCGTTGGCAGACCATTTCCGCCGGTTGTTGTGGAGCTTTTGGCAAGATCAGAACAAACTCTTCTCCGCCATATCGTCCAACGATATCTGTACCACGAAGTTTTAACATAAGAAGTCGGACTGCGGATTGTAAGACGACATCCCCTGCCTGATGACCGTATGTGTCATTCACGGATTTGAATTTGTCCAAATCGCCAAATACCAGGGTTATACATTCCTGATTCTCGATCGCTTGCTCAAAGGCGGTGGTCAGGCATTTGTCCAAATGGGCTCTGGTTAATGCGCCTGTGAGGGCGTCGTGACGGTGGTTTTCTTCCAAATTTTCAAATTGGTCAGCCATTGTCGCATTGGAAATTTGAAGTTCCTCGACCTGCTTAATGGCCTGAAGGCTGCGGATGAGCAGAGATTCTCGGGCCTGTTCTAATATAGCTTGAGGGTCGTTCCAGGGTTGAAGATCCGTCTCAAGGAGGCCTACTATTTCAGGTAACTGAGCTTTAAGGTTTTCCAAGACTTCCAATATGGATTCCGGAGAAAGGCCTAATAGCGATTGAGCCTGCGTCTTTAGGTCATGAATATATTCGTCAGAAGTCTCCCGAAGGAAGATTTCTGCGATATTTCCAGACAAAGCGACACAAGAAGCAAAGTTTGCACGTTCATCATGTGTGGGAATGCGGGATGGGTCGTCGCTTCCTCCTACAGCCAGGCGTAACCGGTCCGGAAAGTTCCATTGGGTTAAAAGCCAACTCCCCACTGCTCCATGTGTGATACCCAGAACCTCCTTTTCATAGGACCCGAGGCTGTCGTGGTCTGTTTGTGGAGATTTGTGAGAGGCATATAAATCTGGAAACACGAGATCCAGTGCTAGCATGCCGATGTCTTGTAAAAGACCTGCTAAATATAACTCTTCGATTTCTGCCACCTTGCAAATCTTTCCTAACGCTCGGGAGGCAGTTCCAGCTACTAACGCTCGTTTCCAGTACAAAGCGTAATCCAACCCACTCCCTTTTTTGGCCTGAAGAGACTTGATGAGAGAGAAAGACAAGGCAAGTGAAATGGTCGCATTTAACCCCAGGACCATGAGGGCCTGGTGTAGGGATTCGATTTTTTTTGAATAAGGATACAAGGGAGAATTCGCAATCCGCAAAATCTTAGAAGACAGGGCTGGATCACTGTTCAGGAGCCTAATGATGCGTTTTAAGTCAATCTCCGGCTTGTTCGCGAGTTGGATGATTTGTATAGCAACGGCCGGAGGGCTTGGGAGGTTTGGGCATGCTTTCAGTTTAGCTTCGAGTTCAGGAGTCATAACTTACTTTTCCCGAATATTGCCTCTTGAGATCGATTCTTGAAGCTCTTTGTCCCAGCAGGGGAAATATTCCTTCCTCGTTCTGTGGGACAGGACGAAGGAGGCTGAATCATGATTTTCCACCTAAAATATTTCGGCATTTTCCATCCTACTCTGAAGCCGTATCAATGAAAAACACTTTATTCTTCGTGGATTTAATAGGCTGCTCATTGTCGTGGAGGGTTTTCTTGGAAAAGACATGTATCTTTGGCGAAGGAAGCTCAAAGGGATCGTCTTCAGAGGAAATCTGTGTGATCTTTCCCATATGTGTGAAGGCAAATGGCAATGGGTAGGTCTCTCTGTCGTTTTTATCTAATAGCGAGTGGTTGCTGTAAGTTAGTGGATAGGGAGTAATGTGCAGAGTTGGATTTTTGTCTTGACCGTTGAGGAACATTGATTAAAAACTAAGAATCAACCAACTTCCAACATTCTCAATGGTCAAGAATATTTTTGGCCTGCTGGGAAGGCGAATCTTGAAAACGGTCAAGATCTAATCTGACAAATCCCAGGCCAGCAACACACAATTCAAAATTGGCCGACAACGTTTGGAACAATGAGGGTGGGTTTTTGTCCTGAGGATCTTGGTGTGTGGCCACAATGCCGTAGGATCGTTTGCCGGCTTTGACGTAATCGATTAAGAAATCTTTATGATGGATGAGCCCAGCGCATTTGATTCGACTGCAATACTCAGGAAAGATTCCAGCTAGAAATAAGGTCAAATCGCCGATGTGTCGGTGAATATCGCATTCTTTTTCTACGGAAGAATGCTGGCTACTGGCTTCTGTTTCGTATAACAATTCGACGACCGTTTCGACGGGTTCACCCTCGTGGTTTTTGATGCGGGTGAGTTGATCGGTATGAATGAACTCCAGAAGTAGATTGGCAACATAGTCTGTCACTTGAAAATTTGGCCAGCCCAACGCTTCGGAAAAATTTCGTTCAGTCAATCGACCGAATAATTGCCTCAGCGAATGTTGATCAGGGATTGGCGTCATCAAGCTCCTCCCTCCTCTTCTCCGTTTCCAGGGTTTCTATGCGTATCCCTTTGAATAGTCCTATCGGCCTAAGGGTTAGGGCCCTTAACCTTTTTGCCCATTTTCTTTGGTGCGGCTATTAAGAATTACCGTGATTGGTCCCTCATTGTCCAGGCTGACGATCATCGATGCACCAAAGCGTCCGCCCTGAACGGGGAGCCCTAACGCTTGGAATTGTTCAAGTACGTTCTGGTAGTACCGTCCCGCCTCCTCTGGTGGGGCTGCCTCTTCGAAGCTGGGACGCCGCCCTTTGGCGGTGTTGGCCAGTAGGGTGAATTGAGAGACCAGGAGCAGTTCACCATGGATATCATGAAGTGAATGATTCATGTGGCCCTGAGTGTCCGCAAAGATTCGCAGTTGAGGAATTTTTTCAACCATGAACCGTACATCGGAGTCGGTATCTCCTCTCGCCACCCCTAACAATACCAAAAGCCCTTTGCCAATAGTCGCGATACGTAGACTTTCTACTGAAACAGAAGCTTGTGTGACTCGTTGAATGACGGCAATCATGGAATCTCTTATTGAGGAGACTTCTTTGGCAATTTTCGTTGAAGCATGAGCTTTAAATGCATGAGTTCGTCTGAGCGTAGGAGTTGATGGATACCAAAGTACCCGATGGCACTTCCCCCAATGGCCAGGAACAGCCAAGCCATTTTTTGAGGACTTTGACCGACTTCCTGCCATAAAGCAAGCGAGCCAATCCATGTGCAGATTCCTGCCACCGGCAACAGAGCGATTCCCGTTCGAGCAAGGGAGGCCCCCAGTGTTTTCCACAGTAAACCCTGAAGGCGTTTTCCTAAAATGGTCGCCAAGATGAAGGTGTGGCCTATTGCGGCTAACCCGGCGGCCAAGGCTAATCCAGCATGTGCCAGCAAGGTCATGAGCCATAAGGATAATCCTATATTGATCCCGACGGAGATAATCGCCACGGCCGCTGGAGTCCGCGTGTCCTGGAGAGAATAAAAGGCCATGGCCAAAATCCGGTAGCTGGCAAAGGCCCACAGCCCCACGGAGAATCCCAACAAGGCTGAAGCGGTCCCAATCGTATCGAGAGCCGAAAAGGCTCCATGTTCAAAGAAGAGATGAATAATCGGTGTTCTCAGAAGCATGAGTCCGACCATCGAGGGCAAGATGATAAAGAACACCATCCGTAAGCCAAAGTTCACGGTGGCTCGAAGTTCATCATGCGCGCCCTTTGCCGCATGGCTGGATAGGCTTGGCAGGATGGCAGTGGCCATCGCAACTCCGAAAATCCCTAATGGGAATTGAATCAGCCGCATTGCATAGAACAAGTAGGTCGGGCCGCCTTCAAAATACGAGGCTAAAATCGTGCTAATGGTCAAGTTGATTTGAATGACGGCTAAGCCTAAAAGCGTAGGAATGAGCAGGACGCCCATTCTCTTCACACCCGGATGTGCCGGGTGGAAATTCCAGGAGAGTAAAAATCCCTTCTTGTGCAACCCCGGCAATTGCATGAGAAATTGCGCCAGCCCCCCCACCACGATTCCGATGGCTACTGCGACAATTGGTTGGTCGAACAACGGGGAAATGGCCAGGGCAAAGAAGATAACGCACAGATTGAAAAAAACTGGAGCCAAGGCAGGAATGGCAAAGGAACGAAGCGCATTGAGGATACCCATGGCCAGGGCAGCCAGGCTCACGAAGAGCAGGTAAGGAAACATAATTTGAGTGAGAAGAGTGGTGGTGGCTAATTGTGCTGCGTCATCGTGGAGGCCGGGAGCCAGCAGCCAGACCAGGCTTGGGGCTGCCAGGATGCCTAGGAGCGTGACGACTGTGACAAGAGTCAGGAGTGTGGTAAACGCTGCGCTAGCCAGTTCCCAGGTTTCCTGCTTGGACCGTGTGGAATGATATTCAGTGAAGACTGGGATAAATGCTGAGGACATGGAGCCTTCCGCAAACAGTTCCCGTAAAAGGTTCGGGATGCGATAGGCGATGTAGAAGGCATCGGCAGCAGCATTGGCTCCGAATAAATTGGCCAAGATGATGTCGCGAATAAAGCCTAGAATGCGACTACAGAACGTGGCGGCCCCGATCAAGCCTGCCGCTCGACTGATCTGGTGGGTCCCTCCTTGAGGAGAAGATGAGCCCGATGGAAGTGAAGGGGATTGGGTCATCCGAAAAGGAATGTTACCGAA
>JBFJON010000007.1:0-11459 GCA_041617575.1 Nitrospirales bacterium
CGTAACATTCCTGAAGATGAAGGGGCACCGGGTAATAGATGCGATTGCCAATGTTCTTTTTGGTCAAGTAAGCACTCAGGTCATCTCGCTTCGGGGTTCGGATGGTGAATTGGTTATAGACATGAATGTTTTCATGGGCCACAACCGGAGGTGTCACGCGATCATCCAGGCCAAATTCGTGAAAGAGTCGTCGGTAAGACTCTGCATTATTCTGCCGTTTCGTGGTCCAGTCGGCTAGGTACCGAAATTTGACTTGTAACACCGCCGCCTGCAACGCAGCTAATCGGCTATTCATTCCTATCAGATGATGATGATATTCCGAGCGACTTCCATGGACCCGCATGAGTCGCAACCGTTCTGCTACTTGAGAGTCATGCGTCGTAATTAACCCGCCGTCTCCAAATGCCCCTAAATTTTTTGACGGGAAGAAACTAAAACAACCGGTACGCCCAAAGGCTCCAGCCTTGGTCCCGTTTCGAATGGCACCAATGGCTTGACAGGCGTCCTCAATGACCGGAATACCATGCGCATCAGCCACTTTATTGATGGCTTCCATATCCGCACATTGGCCAAAGAGATGCACCGGTAGAATCGCTTTGGTGTTGGGCGTGATTTTATCTGCCAATTGCGTGGGATCAAGATTAAAGGTGTCCGCGCGCACATCGACGAATACCGGACGCGCATGCAATCGAGAAATCACACCAGTCGTCGCAAAAAACGTAAAGGGAACGGTGATAACGTCATCCCCTGGCTGAATATCCAGTTCCATGAGGGAGAGCAGTAGCGCATCACTCCCCGAGGCCACTCCAACGGCATGCTGGGTACAAAAAAATTTGGCTAATGTCTTTTCTAATTGTTCAACATGTGAGCCAAGAATAAAGCTTTGTTGGGCACAGACCTCTTCAATCACCTTCATGATTTCAGGTTGAATACGGGTGTATTGGGTTTTCAGATCAAGCAGGGGGACATTCACAGAGAAAGAACTCCTTCAAAGGGTGAGCAGATGTGAAGGAAAAATCGGATTGCGTTCCAGCCATCAAACGCGACCGCTTACCTGATGGTAGGGCAACCTTACCAACAACCAGTCCGGATTGCTACAGACATATCCTCATCCAGTTTTAGGTACCAGAAGATGGCAACAGGGCTAAGAGCACCCCGTAGCGAAGCGCTTTCCCTATCCCAATAAAGTACAACGCTCGAAGCCAGGAAATCCGCAACCATCCGGCTGCCACACACAACGGGTCCCCAATCAAGGGCACCCAGGAAAAGAGTAGGATTGGGCTCCCCCACTTTCGCACACGATCTACAGCTCGGCGGTTCGCCGCCTTAGATAATGTCGTAAGCGGATACCGTAACGCGATTATCCATCCCAACACCCATGAACTCATGCCACCTAATGTATTGCCCGCCGTCGCCACAGCCAATAGATTCAAGAGAGGCACGTCACCTTGCGTGGCAAGGGCGACTAACAGCACTTCCGAGCTACCCGGCAATATGGTCGAAGAGAGAAACGCGCTGAAAAATAGCCCCAATAGCGAGTAGTCGTCTCCCGTCATCTTAACCACCTCCTTGCGAAGGAGGGAGGTCCATTCGGCGAATGGATTGAAATTTCATGTTGGCGTCACACGTAATCTCAAATGTTCCTTGAACGCCTTGGTAAGAAAGAAACGGTCGTAACACCCTGGCCGGAAATTTGACGGTTCGACCATCGCTGGCTGTAGCCACCACATGTTCTACGATCCCCTGGTAATAGGCCTGAAACCGTTCAGGGGAAATGTTGAGCTGGACCGTTACCCTTTGCATCGTTTTTCAATAAGGAACCGTTAGGCCATAGGCCTCGTGACTTTGATCTGCTCGTATTCCCTTGAATGATCTCCGGGCTTCCTCCCACGCGATCCTTGCACACTTAACGAACGTTCTCAGGTATGATAGGAAGACGCGTATTACGTTTGAAAACACGGCAATCCTTACCTGTTCAGAACCATCGAGAATGATGTCAATGTATAGCCATGAATTAGACACGATCCGTTTCGCCTTTCGCCAGGCAAGCGAACGCCTCAACAGAATCACATACGAAGGCCTGAAAGTCCAAGTCAAATCCGATGGTTCTCCCGTCACGAATGCGGATCTCGAAGTGAATCAGATTGTCCAGCATACATTGTTAGATGTCTTTCCAAAGGATGCATGGTTATCCGAAGAATCACCGGACGAATCGCCACGACTCCACACTCAACGGGTCTGGATACTCGACCCCATCGATGGCACGAAGCCCTTTATCAAAGGCTTGCCTCACTATACGATCTCTCTCGCGTTGATCGATAAGGGAGAACCCGTCATTGGTGTGATCTTCAATCCCGCCACTCAAGAATATTTTTGTGCCATTCAGGGGCAGCAAGCTACGCTCAACGGTCAACCTATTCACGTCCGCACAACAACAGATTCCTCTCGTAGAACCTTTCTCGTCAATCACTGGCAAGTCAACCAACCCACCCTGAAGGCTTGGCGAAAAGAACATCACTGCCCTCCACTCTTGGGATCCATCGCCTATTCAATAGCTCTTGTGGCCGCAGGGCAGGTCGATGGGTTGATCAATGTCGCCCCACAGAATGAATGGGATATCGCAGCAAGCCTGATTCTGGTTCAAGCAGCGGGCGGTCTGGTCTTTGACCGCAACCAAAACCCTATACAGTGCAATCAACCCAATCCCACCGTGAGTGGTATTATAGCCATACGCCCCGATGCCCTTCCTACTATCCAACATTGGCTCACTGAAATAGATGGTTCAGGCAAGTAGTTTTGCATTCTGGCATCTTGCCTCTAATCGTTGTTGATTGCTCGGCATTGGCTAAGAATCAATGCCATTAGGGCGCATTCCTGAAGATCACGGAATGCTATCGGTATCTTCTTGCCATAATCTTCATACACGTTCAAGTTACTTAACCCTATCCACCATTCAACCGAAAAAATAGAGGAGCCAAAATCTCGATGAACGTCGAGTTGCTCTCATTAACCTTATTCTGCTCTCGTTGTCGATCGTTATAAGCAACGGTGAGCTTGGGTCTTACGTGATGCTAAGAGCCGTCAAAAATACCTTTAAAATCCTGACCATTGAGGATGACTCGGCTCAAACTGAAGCCCTGAAGGAAGCCCTCACCGTCGCCCAAATCATCTGCGTGGAAATCCATGAAGCCGAAGATGGAGAACACGCCCTGGCCTTTTTACATCAAGAATACCCACACATGGATGCTCCACAACCGGATCTTATTTTCTTATCCAATCACTTACCCGATCGCACGGGGTATGAGATCATCAAAGAACTTCAACAAGATCGTCGGCTACAAACCATTCCGGTGGCCTTGCTTTCCGAACAAGACCCGAGCGAATCAAAAAATGTGATCTTTCCGGATAATTGTCATTTATTTATGCGGCCGAAAACATGCGATGAATGGATTTATGTGTTGCGATGTATTGAAGACGTATGGATTACGCTGGTAAACATGGCTGGAACGCCCAATTTATAAAAGACCTTCAGCTTTCGGTTTGTCGCTTTGAGAGCCGAGCTTTTTTTCGATTCCCTCCTGCCACCATCTGAAACTCATACAGTCTGGATTCCAACGCTCCATTGAATAATGGAATTTTTCGAGATGGAGCCAACCGAATAAGCTTGGGCAAACGAAAATCCGCAGTCAACACGTAAACCGACCAGCCGGCAAACCGCTGTTTCAACACATCACCGAACTTGGGATACCACTGTTCAAGTGTCGCATGTCTTCCCATCCGAACCCCATAGGGCGGATTCGTGATCATCACACCCTGGGTCGCAGGCGGCGTGACCTCTAAGACATCGACCTGTTTCAACTGCACACCGGTTAACCCGACGTGTTGAAGATTACTTCTAGCCATGGATAAGGCCTGAGCATCGTGATCATTACCAAAAATATCCAAATGATTGACGGGATTAGCCTTGGGGACTTCATGCCGTATCCTGTCCCACGCCGTTTGATTAAAGTTCTGCAAATGACTGAACGCAAATTCTCGCCGTCCTCCTGGAGGAATACCTTGAGCCATGAAAGCCGCTTCAATTAAAAAGGTCCCCGCTCCACACATGGGATCCAGTAACACCTGCTCACCTGTCCACCCCGTTAGGCGCAAAATTCCGGCAGCTAAATTCTCACGTAGAGGAGCCTCTCCCGTCTCCTTTCGCCACCCACGTTTAAAAAGCGGGGCGCCTGTCGTATCCACGTACCAGACCACCTGGTCTTCATCCACAAACACGACAATTTGGATATCGGGATCGCGTTTATCCACCTCCGGACGTTTCTTCGTCTCTCGCACGAAACGATCACAAATGGCATCCTTCACGCGAAGCGTCGCAAATTCTAAACTCTTGAGCGGGGATTGTTGTGCAACCAGGCGAACTTTGATCCGACAATTCACCGAAAACCAATTGGGCCATGGCAATCGCAACGCTAAGCGGTACAGATCTTCTTCATGGCGATAGGACCCTTGCCCGACCTGCCATAAGATTCGACTCGCGATTCGACTCTCGAGGTTCAACCGATAGCAGAGCGTAAACGGCCCCTGACAGGCCACGCCACCAGGTGTGGAACGAATATCCTTACCGCCTAAGGCGTTGAATTCTTCCTTCAGCTCGTCCTCCAACCCGCGAGGACATGTGGCAAAAAAGGTTCCCATATTTTAAGAGGTAGAAGAATTTGAAAAAACTATTCGGGCCAAAAGCTATTGATAGACTTCCGGATTGACGCAATGGGGAAGACGATCTCCACGCAAACCAGCAATCACATTTTCAACAGCCATATCGGCCATGCGAGATCTCGTGGCCGTCGAGGCACTCCCTAAATGTGGAATCACCAGGCAATTTTGTAGAGTGAGCAACGGATGCGAGGCAGGCAGGGGTTCGGGTTCCGTCACATCCAAGGCCGCACCGCCAATCGTCCCTTGCTGCAACGCGGTATACAATGCGGCATGGTCCACAACGGCTCCACGGGCGGTATTAATCAAGATACTCGAACCCTTCATCATCTGGAATTCAGGCTCGCCAATCATATGCTTGGTGCGAAATGTCAGCGGAACATGCAGGCTGACAAAGTTTGATTGCGCCAAGGCTTTGGGTAGATCCACAAACGTGACGGGAGGTATGTCCGAGGCTTCGCCGCTGATCCCCGCTGTCTCAGAAGATTCGGGTGATGCACGGTTCTGCCTCGGTGAACGCACCGCCAGCACATTCATATGAAACCCCTGAGCCCGCCGGGCCACGGCTTGCCCGATTCGACCAAATCCCACAATTCCCAAGGTTGCACCAAAAATATCCTGGCCTAGCAAGAGATCCGGTTTCCATTCCGCCCAGTGGCCCCGGCGCACATATTCCGCACCTTCTACAATTCGTCGGGCCGCGGTCATCAGCAGCGCAAAAGCCAAATCTGCCGTGGTTTCTGTCAGAATACCGGGAGTGTGCCCAACTGGAATTTTCCGTGCGTTACACATGGGAATATCAATATGGTCGTACCCTACCGACATCGTGCTGACAACACGCAAACGTTTCCCAAATAGGAGAACGTCCTGATCAATCCGATCCGTCAACAAACAATGGAGCCCGTCTGCCTCGGGTATCTGTTCCAACAACCATTCACGCGTGGCCGGACAATCAGACTCCCAACACACCACCTGCGCCTGAGCCGTTAACTTATTCCAGGCTTTTGGAGAAAGCTGCCTGGTGACCACCACTATGGGAAGGGGCATCCGTCTCCTCTGCTATCTTTTCCCTACTCGAAGTTGAAGACTTCAATGGCCCTACCAGAATATCACCGATAAAACAAACACCAGATAACACAGACCATTGAAAATCAAATGTATGGGCTTCACGGTTCCATGTCGCACAATCCACGTTAAATAGGTGGCTGCCACTAGAGTCATGGCCATCCCCATCAAAATTTCCTGCTGTGGAACCCACGCCGTCAGCATAATACCCACTGCCGGCAACAGACTGCCCTGAAACATCATCGCTCCGGTGAGGTTGCCCACAGCCAGCGTATCCCGACCTCGCCGAATCCAAAGAATGCTGTTCACTTTTTCGGGCAGTTCCGTCGCAACGGGAACGATCAGGAGGGACAGCGTCAAGGCCGAAATCCCCCACCGAGGTGCGAGATGCTCAATGCCGTAAACAAATCCTTTGGCTCCTAACATAATCAGGCCTAAGCCACATCCCAATTGAAACAGAATCATAAATAAATTATCGGGCAGCCCAATCTTTGTCGAATAGAGTGGATGATCGGCTTCCGTCCCATGCCCATCATCAACCAAATCGGTCGAGGCTCGAATTGTGAAAGTCAGATACGCCACGTACATTCCAACTAAGATGAAGGCCATCACCCCCCGCACCCCTGGCCAATCCAGCGGCACAAACGTCGCCATCACGCCAATAAAAAATGCCCAATTAAACCAGACGAGATCACGAGCAAATCCCTTGGGCTCGGGATATAACCTCCCGTGCCACCCCCTTGATCGGGCGGCAAATATTCCCACGAGAAAAAACGCCACGGTGGCCAACAGCAGCGGTGCTCCCAAGATGGCCCCCACGGCCACTTCATGCCTTACCGTTTCCGACCCCGATCCCAACAAAATGGCAAACAGAGGCACCATGGTTTCCGGTAACGCCGTACCAATCGCGGCAAAGATCGAACCGGTCACCCCTTCGGAAATCCCGAGCCGTTCGCCAAAATGTTCAAGGCTGTTGGTAAAGGCCTCAGCCCCCAAAAGGATAATGACTAAGGCCCCTAGTAAAATCAAAAGTTCCATAATTCAAAATTATTGGTCATCTCCTGCGAATTGACTGATTAACTGGACCGTGCTCGTTAAAAACGTTGGAATTTCAATCAATTAGAGACTAAAATGATTGCGGCCCTCTTATCGAAAATCAACCTAGACCCAACCAATTTTCTGCATCTTGCCATTGGGAAAATTATTCTTCTACACTGCCTCTTATGGACAGCCTTACCACCGGTCTCCTCCTAACCCTCGGTACGATCTTCGTTTATACCATTGTCCAAAAATGGTGGCGGCGGCGGCGAGCAGCCAAACTGGCGGATGAACTCTTGGCCGACGTGATTAAAGGCAAAGACGCCTTTCGTCGATAATCGCCTTCCTCGTCGTCTGAATGGATTACATTTCAAAAATCAAAACATAATTGCTGTGGCAGCAATGGCTCGTTAAATTGAGTTGCCAGCCTAGGCTCCACTAACATTTCTGGATGAGAAATTTTGGATTGCTCAAGTGGGATCTCCACCA
The DNA here is from genome assembly GCA_041617575.1 of Nitrospirales bacterium. Lineage (GTDB taxonomy): Bacteria > Nitrospirota > Nitrospiria > Nitrospirales > UBA8639 > Nitrospira_E. The sequence continues at coordinate 7,306 of JBFJON010000007.1, forward strand.
AAATCCCCCGACAGCGACTACAGAGATGTCGAGCGGGCACAATGGTGCGACGTTGCCGATGATAGGCCATTCCACAACGAGCGCATTGCCAGGCGTATCGATTCCATGCTTCGACATGTTCATTCAACTGATGACGAATCGTAATGCCAAGTCCTTCCTCATTCATCCGATCCATCATCTCTCGAAAAGTTGGACCATGAGAGGGATGCCGTTTCCGAATATCAAACTCCCATTGATGAATCATTTCATGCGCTAAAGTTCCAAGCAGCTCGGCCTCCGGTTGTTCCCGAAGTAACGGCGCAGAAAGCCTGATCACACGAGCATCACCATGCCGATATGCAACAGACACCCATCGGCTTCTTGGGCCAACTTGACTCACAAACAACCCTGTCGACGAGGTTAACCGTGAACTCCATTCAATCGTAATGGCAGGCAGTCGATTCTCAAAAAACCGGGAGGACAAGTGTTGCCACATCGTTTGCAGCTGCGACAAGGGCACAAGGTTCTGAAAAGAAACAGGGGTGGGAGCAGTCACCAAGATTTCCGGGAAGGTTGCCTATACATGACGTAGTGGCTATGCTACCATTTTTTTTTCGTCTGTGGTAACAGCTACGTGACATAAAGCCACAGATTCTCATCTACAGACATTCCCAAAATCATGATATCCGAACACCCATTCATAGACAGTGATAAGACCTATATGCAGATGGCTTTGGATTTCGCGCAAGAAGCCTATCGTGCAGAAGAAGTGCCGGTTGGCGCCATACTGGTTAAAGAGGGAGAAATCCTGGCAACGGGATTTAATCAGCGGGAAGGGTTACAAGACCCAACTGCTCATGCCGAATTATTGGCGATACGCACCGCTGCAGAGGTATTGGGTTCCTGGCGTCTCACCGATACCACCTTGTACGTCACGCTAGAACCTTGTGCGATGTGTGCTGGAGCCATCATTCAATCGAGAATATCCCGTCTGGTGTTTGGCACATGGGACCCAAAGGCCGGGGCATGCGGCTCGATTTGTGATTTAACCGCGGAAATCCGATTCAATCATCGTGTCATGGTCCATTCAGGAGTTCTGGCAGAAGATTGCCGACATCTATTACAACAATTCTTTCAGCAGCTTCGCGAGGCTCAACCAGTCCCTATAGCTTCATAACTTTCAACTAAGGCATTTCAAAGCTCCCTTGCCCTTGAGGGCTTCGTTCCGAAAAGGAACGAAGGCTGAATTGAGGGTGAAGGCTCATCCGATTGAGCCATATATCTACCTTTATTAGACCACTTCACTTCCGCCTGATGGTTTCCCCAACAGGATTTCATCCTTTTGACCAGATCGGTCGACCATGTAAATTTTTAACATTGGCTCCATGGTGCATTTTAGAAAAAGACTTAAAGGAAGTTTACCGAATTATCAAATAACTGTTCACAATTCTTTTTTGTCATTCGCGCCCTTTCCGTTCCAAAGATATGAGATTTAAAACAAGCCAGCATACTCTTGCAGCATAATTTATCATATCTGGAAATTTGTCTAGGAATACCGAGATCAAATGCTCCTGAAGGCCTGAGGGGTAGACAAATGTTAAAATTCTAGGTTTTTCATGCCTGAAGTTTCTCCGGCTCCAACATCTCTTTGACCGACTTCAGAAAATCTGGCAGAGAAACGGGTTTCCCAAATGTTTGATTGGCGCCTAGCCTTTTGGCCATTTCTAAAATATCGAAACCAAAATCCTGGATGCCCCCGGAAATCGCAATGATTTTGGTATTCGGAGACTCACGCCGTAACTCCGTTATTGTTTCCAATCCTTCTTTTTCTGGCATCAGTAGATCCGTGATGACAAGGTCAAAACGCTCTTTTTGCCAGTATTGCTTACCTTCTTTTCCATTGGAAGTGACCCGCACTACATAGCCTTCATCTTCCAAGACCCCTTTTAGCATCAATTGGATTTGCGCGTCATCCTCCATTATGAGTATTCGCGGCATAAGTTTCTCTCCTGTGTTTGTTGAGCGTATCTTGGACCGTTCGCTTCAATTCACCAAAATCCATGGGTTTTCTCAGGTAAGCACCGATTCCAAACTCCTGAAAATTTTGATCCGATACGAGACTGCTAAATCCGGTTGCAAGAATAATTGGAAGATCAGGTTGGATTTGATGAAGGGCTTGTGCCAACTCTAGTCCTGTTTTGTTCGGCATAGTCTGATCCGTGATCACAAGGCTAAATCGAGTGGGGTTGCCTCGGAAGATGTCCAGGGCTTTTTCCCCATCTTCACAGACAGTGGCCCCATACCCTAAGTCTTCAAGCATCCCTTGGACCATGGACAACACTTGCTGATCATCATCAACTAACAGGATTTCCTCCCCATTTGTATTATCTTCTGCTAACGCAGCTTGGCTGGACTCGACGGGGATGGGTGCATCAATTCGAGGAAAGTACACTCGGAAAGTCGTCCCTTTTTCTACTTCACTATAGGCTTTAATGAAACCGCCCATCAATGTCACATCGGCATGGACCATGGAAAGGCCCAGGCCTGTTCCTTTTCCTACCTCCTTGGTAGTGAAAAAGGGATCATAAATTCGTTCCATTATCTGAGAGTCCATGCCGGAACCTGTATCACTGACAGTTAACAAAACATATGGACCGGGCTTCATGCCTGATATATAAGCCTCTGAACGGGAATCAATAGAGACAGGCGAGAGGCTCACTCCTAACACTCCCGTTTCCCCCATGGCTTGATACGCGTTGGTGCAAAGATTCATCATGATTTGGTGCAGATGAGTGGGATCACCTAAAACCACTCCACAGTCTGGTTTAATATCTAAACGAAACTCGACAGTGGTCGGCACCGTGGCTCTCAGTAATTTAAGCACCTCTTGAATGGCCAGTTCCAGGTTAAGGGGTTGAGGCTCGGTTTCCTTTTGCCTGCTAAAGGTTAGAATCTGTTCCACCAAACCTTTGGCCCTTTGGGCGGCAGTGAGGACTTCTTCGAGGATCGACTTGAGGGGACCCTCGTTACCAAGTTTTCGCAATGCCCTTTGTGTATTGCCGAGGATCACCCAAAGAATGTTATTGAAATCGTGGGCAATGCCCCCGGCCAGGGTCCCGATCGCTTCCATTTTTTGTACCTGACGAAAGCGCGTCTCGCTTTGTTGCAATGCCAACTCGGTCTGCTTGCGCTCGGTGATGTCACGAAATGTCACGACCGCACCTAACAGGTTGTTTCCTTCGTCTCGAATCGGCGTACTAGTGTACTCGATTGGGAAGCTCGTCCCATCTTTCCGCCACAAGACTTCATTTTCCACATGGTGAATTGTGCCATCCTTAAACGCCGCATACATTGGACATTCTTCCCGGAGATATGGAGATCCGTCGATTTTCGTGTGGTGCATCGTAGAATGCATAGGCACGCCAAATAGCTCTTGGATTTCGTACCCTAACATCTTTGCAGCGGCTGGATTGGCAAAGGTCGTCCGCCCATCCAGATCCAACCCGTATATTCCTTCTCCAGCTGAATTCAAAATTAGGTTGTTTTGACGACTCACTCTTGCAAGTTCCGCCTCAGCCTCCCGACGCTCATACATTTCTTTTTTGAGCTCTAGGTTGGACTTCCATAATTCCTCTGTTCGTTCCTCAACCCGCTGCTCTAAAATCCACGAGGTTCGACGAACCTTGTTGATTACCAATGCTAACCCTCCGAAAGAAAGGAGACCGAGCACTGACATTAATCCAAAGATTTCCCCGGTACCGGTTTTTGCTGCGGTTACGACGATGTCCATGGGATGGATGATCTCCAGAACACCACGAACATCGCCTTCCTTCCAATCGTTTTTCGGGGTGTCTGGGTGTTGGTTGTGGCAATCGACACAACTGGCTCGCATGAGATCTGCGGTTGCATAGCGAAGCGAGAGACGCCCTTTAAATTGTTCAAAACGGAAAAACGATTGTTGGGGGTTTTGGGTTAAAAACCTCCATGCCTCCCGTCCAAAATCATCTTGTAAACCACCCTTTTCTTTTCGCCAGGGGAACGGATATGCGCTATATAGGCGGGTTTCGGCACCCTTACGATGGGCGCCGATGCTTTGTCCTAACTTCATGCTCAGGGTTGCAGGGAGCGGAATGGCCTTCTCGTCTTTTTCAAAATCATGAGTAACGTTGATTCCC
>JBFJON010000008.1:0-11436 GCA_041617575.1 Nitrospirales bacterium
CGAGCCATGGCCACGATGGGGAAGGGGGTCGTGCCTAAATTACTCACCTGCCTCAAAGACATACGGTGGCGAGTCCGCGAGCAGGCCGCAAAAACGTTGGGTGAGCTCCGTGATCCTGAAGCCGTTCAAGGATTAATGATTGTCTGTCGTGACCGAGACGGTGCCGTCAAAAGCGCCGCGGCCGAAGCCTTGGGAAAAATCGGAGATCCTCGGGCCATTCCTACCCTGATTAAACTCTTCAAAGATACCTCAAAGATTGTACGCGAAACGGCGGGTACCGCCTTGATGTACATTGGGTCACCATCAGTCGACGCACTATTGGAAACCTTGAAAGACCCGCATTTCGTGGTTCGCTGCCATGGGGTCCGCACATTGGGAGGAATGACGACGGACTATCAGATGGGCAAATTGTGGGTATGGGAACCACGCGTCGTGGATGCACTCATCGACATGATAAAGGATCCCGATCGAGCAGTCCGAGAAGACGCGACGATTGCCTTGGGCAATATTGGCAACCCAAAAGCTGTCGATGCCCTCATGGAAGCCATGAAAGACGGTACGGTAAAGCGGCATGCCATTGCCTCGCTAGGAATGATTGGGGACCCGCGAGCCTTTCCGCCTGTATTGGATGCCTTGAAGGGAAAAGACATTCATCAAGACGGAAAGCCAACCCCAGGTTGCATCATCAGTGAAGATCTCTTGATTAAAGAAGCTGCGGCCACGGCCCTCGGCCATTTTCGACATCCCAAAGTCATCCCGGATCTTATACTGTTGCTGAAAGATCTGGTGCTTCGTGACTATGCCGCCAATTCACTGGTTCTAATTGGTGATACTGCCATTGAGCCATTGGTTTCCTTTCTCCATGACCCGGACCTTTCAAAAGTCGAAAAGGAAAGCGAGCGCGTATTGGCATTCGCATCAACTCGCATGACCGCCTCCGGGGCTCTCAAAAAAGTTGTGCTGGATACACTGGACAAGCTGGGATGGCAGCCCAAAGACAGTCAGAGCAAAGAAGCAAGAGAAATCGAGTACACGGATACCGTGAATGTTCTTGGCGAGGGCGGGGAAGGCCGGTTTGGGAAAAGTGGTGATTTCGCTCAGCCAGCCAAACCTAATAAAATCGAACGGTAGTTCAGAGACCTGCAGATCTTTTTGGCAACTGTGACCTGTCTTCTCCTTGGTTTCTCATCAAGAAGATCAAACCAATTAGTTCTTTTGGAAATTTAAGATTCCCCAAGCCAAATGCCCTGCCCTTCCGGCATCGACCCAGTGCTGTAACCCTACTTTCATGTTGGCCAGATATTCTTCCGCACACACACGAATGAGCGTGTGGTGTTGGGCCACAAGTTCTTGGAGCACCCGCGCATAGTGGACTGGTAAATTCTTTGTTAAATCCATAAAACCAACTTCTTTCAGTCCAAGATCTTTGGCCAATTGTTGATAATATTCAATAGATCCCAAGGAATCTAAATGGATACGGTCGAGAATCGGCTGCAAAACATCTTTAGGACACTTCGCACTTTGCATGGGATCGGTTAAAATAAATTGTCCACCCTTCGCTAATACTCGGAACACTTCATTAAAGACTTTCTTGCGATCTCCGCTATGCAAAATGGCATCTTGAGACCACACCAAATCGACGCTGTTATCAGGCAGGAGAATTTCTTCAAAGCTGCCGTCAATGACATTAATCGCTAAACTAATGCCTTCTTTCTTATTGAGTTCTCGATTTCGCTTATTTTGAATTTCACTCAAATTCAGGCAACTCACCTGGCAGCCATATTTCTTCATAAGATAACGGGCTGAGCCTCCATAGCCTGAACCAATATCCAACACCCGGGTTTTCGAATCAAGGTTCTCCACCGAAGACGCCATCTTTGCCACTGTCCGCCGGCTGGCATCGACAATTGAATCGTTCTCAGATTCGTAGAGGCCAATGTGGATATCCTCACCGCCCCAAATCGTGGCATAAAACCGGTCAGCATCAGAGCTGTTGTAATATTCTCGAGCGGTATCGACCGTAGACGAGTAGCTCTGATTTCCCAAATTCCCTAAGATTGTCGTTGACCGTCCCTCATTTTTATAGAGTTTTTCGGCGACATGGACGTAAAAGTCTGGATCCTCAACCTTATGCGTTTCTTGGAAATCTGAATAGGATTTTACCTGTTGAAAACCCACCTCATTCATGAGCCGTCGTGTGTATTCTTTCCTCAGTGGGAACATGTTCAAATGAAATTTTTCGCCATCGGGAAAGGTATATTTGAACCTGGCGAGCCCTTCATCCACGTATTCAGGCTCTGCACTGACGTTATCCCCGCAATAGTAATAGACATGCTTCGAGGTAAACCCACTATCTAAAATGCCGTCATAATTACGTTGATCTAGAATCAGCACCCCGTCATGTCTCAAAGCGGTGTAAAATTCGGCCAAGGCTTTCCGCCGATCTTGCTCAGCAAAGAGATGGGTCAGAGAATTCCCCAGACAAATCACCGCATCGTATTTGTTGTGAATATCTCGGCTCAGCCAGCGCCAATCGGCATGAATCGTCTTCATAATAAAGCCGGCTCGCCGAGCATTTTCAAAAGCTCTCGCTAACATTTCCGGACTCCCATCGGCACTGGTGACATCGAAGCCAGCCCGCAAAAGCCGAACGGAATGAAACCCAGTTCCAGTTGCGACATCCAATATGCGTTGAACGCCCCGCTCCTTCAAAAGCCGGATAAAAAAGTCCCCTTCACTCGAAGCCCGCGCTTCCCAATCGATCAGGTCATCCCATTTTTGCACAAAACTATGGACATACTCCTCTTTGTACAAATCGGTTTTTCGTTTAGCGATTGGATTATCGCCATATGCTTGTTTCTTAACCATGAGCGTACCTCTTGATGGGCCGAAGACCTCTCTTCTCCTGAAAAATAATTAAAAATGAAAAGGGCCTCCTTACTCCCTGTGTGGCTGAAAGGAAGCCCCCTGTGGCTAAGCGAGGAGTTTAATCTAGCGTGTTAAGCCAAGCATCGCAACCCTTAGAATATGCTGAATGTCCCAGTGAAAGAGGGTAGAGAGGCTAAAAATAAGTGTTTTGGCTTACTTCTAACGCCAATAAAATTAATTCGAACAGGATAATGACTTAGATGACATGAGCCAGTTCCGAATACACAAGCATTTAAAAACACTAAGAAATATTCCTTGTTCTCAAGCCGTAAATATGCTAAGTCCGAGCACGCTTTCACCCGTCCTTCCCATCCATGAATCCCACAACACGCGTCTTTAACATTTCCTGTATCTTGGCACTGGCATTTCTCCTCTGGGGCGGTCTTGCTCCAAATCACCTCGCAAAAATCACGATTGCCCTCCAAGTATCCCTGCTGGATACGTTTGGTTGGCTCTATGTTTTAGCGGCAACCAGCTTTCTTATTTGCGCCTTCTGTCTCATTTTTTCGCGATGGGGGGATATTCCACTCGGCCCAGATGGAGCCAAGCCCGAATTTAACCTCCTGACCTGGTTTGCCATGCTGTTTTGCGCCGGCATGGGCATCGGTCTGGTGTTTTGGGGAGTCGCCGAACCCACGTCCCATTTTCATGACCCACCCATCGGAGAAGGGGGAACGCCTCAGGCCGCTCGTCTGGCTCTCCAATATTCGTTCTTTCATTGGGGCCTTCACCCGTGGGGTATCTACACGATGGTCGGTTTGGCCCTGGCCTATTTTCAATTTCGGAAAGCCACACCGGGGCTGTTTAGTCTGGGATGCCAACCGGTGCTGGGCAGGCATGCGACTGGACCACTGGGAACCGCCCTGGATGTTATCGCCGTCTTTGCCACCGTCTTCGGCGTTGCAACATCTTTGGGATTTGGAGCAGTGCAGATCAGCGGGGGATTATCTTATGTCTTTGGCATATCCAATTCGCTCACGACTCAATTAATCTTGATCGCGATTGTGACGGCGCTCTTTATGCTGTCAGCCCAAACAGGCCTGCAGCGCGGCATCAAATATCTCAGCAATTTGAATATGATCCTGGCCCTGTCGTTACTCTTTTTTCTCCTATTTCTCGGGCCCACCCACTTTATTATGACCCTCTTCCCATCAACGTTTGGGCACTACCTGCAGAACCTCCCAACCATGAGCCTCAATCTCGCGCCCTTCCGAGATTCCACCTGGATTCATAACTGGACCCTCTTTTATTGGGCCTGGTGGATCGCGTGGGCACCGTTTGTGGGCACGTTTATCGCCAGAATTTCCAAAGGCCGGACGGTGCGCCAATTCGTGCTCGGCGTTTTACTCGTCCCCTCCCTCTTCTGTGCCTTTTGGTTTACGGTCTTCGGCGGAACCGGTATTGCCCTGGACCTTTTTCAGGACGTGCCCTTAAAAGCCATCCGGGAAAAACAAGGTATGGAAGTCTTGCTCTTCACCGTATTGGAGCAATACCCCATGGGGACAATCATGTCGCTCGTTGCCATCTTTTTGATCGGCACCTTTTTTATCACCTCAGCGGATTCCGCCACTTTCGTACTGGGGACGTTGACCACCAACGGTAGCCTCAACCCACCAAATAACATTAAATTCACGTGGGGCATTATTCAATCACTCTCCGCAGCTATCCTCCTCTGGTCCGGTGGACTCAAAGGTCTCCAAACCGGCGCCATCCTAGCCGCCTTTCCCTTCATTTTTGTCATCATCCTCCTCACAATTTCCCTCCTCAAATCGTTCAAGGAAGAGGTTTATAGAATGTGAGATGCCGGGCCTGGGCCGCCGGGCCGAACCCCGGCATCTTAGGTACATTCAAATCATTCCAGTTAGTGAAATTGTGCTCCCGAACACATCGGAAAATATTGGGAAAGACGATAGCTATTATGCCAGCGTTATTGCTGGCTCAAAAATGCATCCGGCCATTTGCGGAAAGTTTTCATCACTGTAAGGATGTGAACTCCTTGAGGCTTGAGGTAATACGGAATAACATATGGAAGGCCAAGAACGAGCAATTCCCGTGTTTTGGAACTCGACCGGTACGGCCTAATTGCGGATGATGTTGGAAAGAATTCGTTGAGCTTCGATTTTTGTGAGCACACGATAGACCGCGGCAGGATCATCCTCGGCGATATATCGCCCTATTTCTTTGAGGTCCTGGAGAGCCAAGCCATGCAACTTCCATCATGCTTTAAAGGATTCGATGACATCACTTCCTTGCCCGATCGTATAGAATTTTCCGCCTTATTCCGATTTTTTTAGACGTTCACGAATACGTTTTTCCTGCCAATATAATTTTCAATGGCTTGGTTTATCAACCAGTTTCTAGACCGATCAATTCCCGCAGCAATTTGCTCCAGTTTTTTGAGTTTTGACGGTCATACGTACCGTCACATTTACGGTGTCTTGATCCATTGGCAATCACCTCTATTGCAACATAATATTTTGAAATCATATCGGGAGTCTAAAAATGTTTTCAGCCTTTTCGTCATTTCCCTGTATCTTTTTTTCACTTTACCCGCTACCCTTTCCCAACGTATTTGTGTACCCTATCCATGGTTTAAACAAGCCTCGTTGCGGTTTACGCTGGCTGGCCAGCGCGGTGATGTGGATATGACCCTAAAGGCAATTAAGCTAGAATCAATAATTCCAACTAGTGAGACCGTGGAGAACACCCTTGAACCCTCCCACGGAAAGGAGTTCCGATGTCTAAAGATGATTTGAATCAGCCCCACATCACTATGACCGAAACCATGCTCCGATTTTACGTTTTTTTAGGCCAATATATTGATCGTTGCCTAAATGAAGAACAACGACGATCCCTTCCGGAGCAGGAGTTTCAACAACATTTAGCCACCGCTCACGAGGAGGTTGGCGAATTACTGGCCACCAACCGTGTGGTGCAGACCAAAGCCGAAGCCGAATTCCATCGCGTCACGGACATTTGCCAGGATTATCTTAAACATCCCGGTAGCGGGGAAAAACAACGTATCCTAACGGAAGAACGGGAAATTCTACGAGTGAAAATGTTGGCGTTGAGCGACCTTTTAGCCGTCTTTCGGTCGGTGTAATTCCCCCAACCTCTTTCCTTTCGCCTGCATACTACATCAAGATTGACCGCTAAAAAAATCGTGTGCTAACGTTGCCGTTAGGGTTTTCCCTAGGGGTTATGTGTCCACCCGCTTATAGAAAAAACGAGTCTGAACCATTTCTCCGGTACGAACCGACATGGCCGATTCCGTAGCAGAACATATTGCGGCGTTGGATGATGAGGACTGGGGTGTCCGAGAGGATGCTGCAGTCGCTCTCGGCCAATTTAGCGATCCTCGGAGCGTTCAACCTTTGATTCGTGCACTCCGAGATTCGGACCATGCTGTTCGGGCAGCGGCGACTTCCTCTTTGACGGCTCTGGGTCAACCAGCCGTCCTGTCTTTGGGTTTTTGTCTCCATGATTCTAACCTTCAAGTCCAAGAAGCAGCGGCCTCTATCCTGGCCAATATTGCCGATGAGCAAGTGTACGAACCGTTGCTGTCTGCCCTCCTGAATCCCAACTGGATTGTGCGCATGTCTGCCGCCAAAGGGCTTACTCGCCTTCAGGATCCTCGTTCCATTGATACGTTGATTTTAGTCCTCCAAGATAAAGTCCCGGCTGTCCGGGAAGAAGCCTGCCGGGCTATTCAGGCCATAGGTGAGGCCAGCATTCCCCCGCTTCTTGAGGGATTGCAAGATCCCAATTGGAGAGTGCGATTGCGTGCGGTTGAAGCCTTGTCTCTCATAAAACCTCAGGTTGCTGTGGCACCCTTAATGAATCTTGTCGCGAACGATTCCGACTCCGCCGTCAGACAGGATGCCGTCCGAGCCTTGGGACAGATCGGTGATGCCCACGCCATTCCTCTGTTATTGGATTCGCTTACCACGCCTTCATTACAACTGAAAGCAATTGAGGCCCTGGGGAATTTGCGAGCTGTGGAAGCCCTTCCCCACTTGATCGCTCTCGTGAAATCGCTTCCTGTGGATGCCTATGAAGACCGCATGGAAGGCTGTACCGACCCTCAATACAAGCAGGAGCTCCCCCCCTTGGAGGCTGCCGTTAAAGCTTTGGCCAACATTGGCGATCCTCAGGCGGTCCCAGTTCTGTTGCAGGCTTTGAACAGCACCTTGCTTCGCCAAGAAGCCGCAGAAGCCTTGACGCGCTTTGGTTCAGCCGCCAAGACGCCCTTGTTACAGCTTTTGAAAACCACAAAGAATGACAATCTGCGTCGGCATGTGTTGGAATCACTTGCGCGCCTTGGATGGCGACCAGGCCAAGTTCGCCTTTAATCGATTGAAGATCAATGCCAAGGGAAACATTCGAAACCATCATTTCTGAACTGGATCACGAGGAAGACTGGCGGCGCATGCGCGCCACCTCCACCTGCATGAAAGGTGGGCCTAAAGCGGTAGAAGCCATTATCCAAGCGATAGGTCACGGAACTAAACATTATAAAATCGAAGCGATCAGGATGCTGGCACGACTGGGTGATCCCCGAGCTGGCCTCGCCCTGGCTGGCCTCATGAAAGAGGAGGACGACGAGGTTCGTCAGGCCACCATGGATGCACTCGAACACCTGGCAGGCGTTCTGGACGAGCCTACCGCGGCCGCGCTGTTAGAACATTTAACAGACGACCGCATTCAAGAACGTGTCACGGCCTTATTGGGGGTCATTCCCACATCGATAGGACCGCTTTCTGAACGACTTCGCGACCCTGATGAATCCATCCGGGAACGCGCCGCCGAAATTTTGGCAAATTTACTGGACCCCCGGTCGGCCGATGCCTTCGTGGATGCCATGGCTGATCCTCATCTCCGTGATCTGGCCACTGATACCTTGCGCAAACTTGGGGCAATCCGTGACCGCATTGAACAACTCCTCGAGGATTTACGAGCTGTGGAAGAACCTGAATTAAAGGAAGGTGTTCGGCAAGAAACCGTCATCCAACTTCATCGCATTGGACGACCAGCTGTCGAGATTCTGCTGGAATATTTGGAGGATGATGACTGGATCGTGCGGGAAGCCGCGGCCGATACCTTAGGTAAAATTGGTGATGTTCGAGCCGTCGAACCTTTAATGATCCGACTACAGTCCGACAAAGACACGGGAGTGAAGGAGCATGCCTTGAAATCATTGGGATTAATTGGTGATGCGCGCCCCGTCGAGTTGTTTGTCGAAGTCATTCCTATTCGTCCTCTTCGTATTTTGGCCGTGGAAGCGTTAGAAAAAGTCAAAGATGTTGAAGTCTTGAGGCCTCATATCGAACTCTTTAAACGATTAAAAACAGACCGCGACGGACTCATTTCCTATAATTCGGGGGTGATCCTTGACAAACTGGAAGCCGCCGCTGCACAAAAGGAAATAGATGAAGAGGTTTGGGCTGGAAAGGAGTAATACTGCATGACGGAACAGAATCAAGTCGATCCCTTGTTGTCGGCTCTTCGGGACGACAACGAATCATTACGAGATCATGCCGCCTCTCGCTTGGGAGAGGTTGGGTCGGAGGCTATCCAGAAACTGATTGAAATGTTTTTGGAAGACGACTGTGTCATTCGCGAAGCTGCTACCAGTGCGTTGGTAAAAATTGGAGAACCAGCCGTTGATCCTCTCATCGAAGCCCTCAAGGACGATGAAGAATGGTCGGTCCGAGAACAGGCCGCCAACGCCCTGGGAAAACTTCGTGCGCATAAATCTGTGGAACCGCTCGTTCATGCGCTGCGACATGATAAGGACGGTGGGGTACGAACTGCGGCGATTTGGGCCCTGGAACGCATTGGGCACCCGGACGCCGTCCCTGGCTTAGTCGATGCCTTGATGGATGCGACGTTACGGGAAGATGCGGCTAGAGTGTTAAAAAAACTTGGGGATTCACGAGCCACCACCGCTTTAGTCGAAGGACTGCATGCCTCAAATTGGATTGTGCGCCGGCATGCCGCCGAAGCGTTGGGGAAAATCGGCGACCCCCAATCATTGGAACCACTGATTGAGGCCTTGGCCGATGAAGATTGGTTGGTTCGCCGCAATGCCGCCGAATCACTGGCGCGTTTAAAAGATACCCGGGCCATCGATCCCTTGGTTCCCTTGCTGGAAGATGAGAATGAAATGGTTCGGGATACGGCAGAGGGCGCCCTATCGAGTTTGGGCTGGATTCCAAGTGCTTCAAAATAGAGACCGTTCGTTAAGACTTTCTGCTCTGTTCACTTTATACCTGAGGATACATCATTATTATGGCAAATGAAGCACCGGCAAAACTCATCTCCATCGGCCCGAAATCGGGCACAAAAAAAGATGGGTTTAATCTTGTGACCGAAAAAGTTTCGATGATCAATCTCGAGACCAACCAAATCGAAGTGGAGTTGTTGGCCTATGACGGGAAAACCGTCCTCTTGGACGTTGGAGAAGAAGCGGTTGAGGATTTACACAAAATCAAAATTGGGGACGGTGCCACACTACGAGTCGTCGAAGAAGACGGCAAACGTATCGTCAAAAGTTTTCGTATACGCTCCAAGGATCCAAGTGTCGCAGCAGCCGATGCCGCCCTGCTGGATCTGACCGATTCGCATTGGCTCAATCGCAAACATGCGATTGAAGTTCTTGGGGAGCTTCGGGTCGAAGCGGCGGTGAAACCCTTGGTGGAAATGTTGAGTGATGAAGTCGGTGATGTCCGTCAGCGGGCCTATGAAGCGTTGATTAAAATTGGGGCACCATGCGTACTTGACGTCGTCCCGCTGTTGACCGAAGAAGAAGATGACCTTCGGCAATCGGCAACGGAAATTTTACGTAAAATCGGGAAGCCTGCTGTGGAGCCCTTGGCACAGGCGTTAGGTGAAGCCGACGAGCGCCTGCAAAAGCGCATTATGAAAGTGCTGGATAGGATGGGGTATAAGCAAAAGTAGAGGAGTACGGAAACCCTGCGCCTTTACCCCTGTTTTAAGGGAAGTGTTCCGGCGGCTTTTCGACCTACCGATACGTAATAAAATCCTTCTTCGGCCATTCGCTCTGGTTCATAGACATTTCGAAGGTCGATAAAGATTGGGGATTTGACCTTTGATCGAATCTGTTCAAAATCAAGATTACGAAATTGATTCCATTCGGTGACTAAGACGATGGCATCAGCTCCCTCCACAGTCTGATAGGCATCTTGACAAGGAATCATATTCGGCAACACCTTCATCGACTCCTCTAACGCTTCCGGGTCATAGGTCCGCAGCGTGGCCCCTGCTTTAATAAGTTCCTCCGCTATGGCTAGGGCTGGAGAATCCCGGATATCATCAGTATTGGGTTTAAACGCTAAGCCTAACAGTCCAATAGTTTTCCCCTTCAAGTCCCCAACCACCTCGCCAATTTTCTCGAGCATTCGAGTCCTCTGTTGCTCATTGACTCGTTTCGTAGCCTTTGCCAGAGTCATTTCGTAACCAGCTTCGGCCCCGATGTTAATCAGCGCCGCAGTATCTTTTCCAAAACACGATCCCCCGTAGCCTGGCCCTGCATGCAAAAACTTTGATCCGATTCGTTTGTCCAAACCCATCCCTTTCGAAACCATCTGAACATCGGCACCAACCAACTCACACAGATTTGCCATTTCATTGATGAATGATATTTTTGTCGCTAAAAACACGTTTGATGCGTATTTAATGACTTCCGCTGTTGGAATATCGGTAATCACCACCGGAGCATCTAACAGATAAAGAGGACGATACAGGTCCTTCATGATGGCCACCGATGCTTGGCTATCGGCACCAATCACGACTCGATTGGGACGCATAAAATCTTCAATGGCGGAACCCTCGCGAAGGAACTCCGGATTAGATACCACCCCAAAATTACACGGCACGGTTTGATTTTCTTCAATTAATTTTTTTATCCGAACTGCCGTTCCAACGGGTACCGTGGACTTCGTGATGACGACTTTATATCCAGTCATACGCGCTCCGACGTTTCGAGCCACTTCATCCACAAAAGACAAGTCAGCCGATCCATCAGGTCGCGATGGCGTCCCTACGGCAATAAAAATAGCGAGGGATTCGTCCACGGCCTTATGTAAATCTGTGGTAAATCGCAAACGGCCAGCTTGAATATTTTTTTCCACGAGTTCGGCGAGACCTGGTTCGAAAAACGGTACTTTTCCTTTTTCCAACGTCGCAATCCGACTCTCGTCTCTGTCCATACACAACACATTCAGACCAAATTCCGCAAAACACGCTCCCGTGACGAGACCAACATATCCGGTGCCGATCACACTGATGTACATCTTCTCTTTCTCCTTAGATTAACGATAAAATTCTTTGCTTTTTTCGGATTGCAACCCATTTTTCTTAAGCGCCAGGGCGGGAATATCTTATAGAAACCTTGCTTGACAGGCTATAGGGTGCCCACTAGAATCAATGAAATCTTCTCCAAAGAGCGGGAATAGCTCAGTGGTAGAGCATCGCCTTGCCAAGGCG
>JBFJON010000009.1:0-11259 GCA_041617575.1 Nitrospirales bacterium
GAAAAGCGCACGTGGTGCTTCCGTATCATGACGGGAGACAATGAGAACCGGTCGGGTTATCGCGGTCAACCCAAGATCGGCCAACCAGATGTCACCCGGCTTGATGGTCATCAAGGGTATCGAGGACTTCTTGCACGACAGCCCGCGAAGGCAGCAGATCCAGCGCGTCAGTGTCAGCCAACTGGATCACGTCAGTTACGATCTGCTCCACTTGAGCGGCTACCTCTGGCCGCCAGGTGGCGAGTTTTTTATCGAGTTTCTCGGCGAGCTGAGTCATGCAGCAACGGTATCACGTTTCTATCGGTCCCGCAAGGCTGAGCCTCTTCCAATATGACATACGTCTGAGCGGCTGACGTTCTGAATTGGTCCTGATGCCAGGCATGAATGGATTCCCGATAACAAATGTCGGGAATGACCAGAGCGGAAAGATTCCCTCCAGAACCACGCGGGAATGAAAACCCATTTCTGTCCTCCCCTCTTGTAGGTAGCGGGGATCCATCCGAAAGAAAGAGAGAAGGAGAGAGAGAGACCCGATAACACCTAGCGGCCCTCTCATCTTCCACCTGGGCACAGATCCTTCGCCGCTGGCTCAGGATGACAGGCTAATTGTGGGCTACCCCAGTCACAAATTCTTCATCCACTGACGGAATGGTGAAATCGTATTTTTGATAGGTAAGGAGGTTCCGAACAGAGCTAACGTAGGTGGCATTTGTGAACGGCCACTACTGAGGTAGGCGCGCCGAGAGGACTCCTGTTTCTTTTTTCTCAAGCGCCCTCAAGATTTTTCCGATAAATACTCACACCCTAAGGGTCACCACGGCCTCTTCACAGACATCAACACATAACACAATACAATTCGAGGCACCTTCACAAAATTACGAACAACGACGTCCCCAAACTTCAGGCTTATAATCTACTAAGGAATTGAAGAGAGATGGAACCTCAACAGACTGTGCCAACGTTTCAGCGATTAAAAGGGCAAGAGACCGAACCACAATCAGTTTGGGATGACATCACCGATGAATCCGAGGTCGGATCATCATGCCGGGTAATTGGATTTACTGGGGCTAAGGGCGGCGTGGGCACGACCACCGTGGCGCTCAATGTTGCCATGGCGCTTGTTCAGGCTGGGCAGAAAGTCATCTATGTTGAGCTGAGCCCTCAGTTGGCCGCAGCCTCGTGGCTGCTTCACATGCCTCAGACATCGGCTCTTCGCGATTCCTCTGTGCCTCTTGATGAGATCAATCGGGATTATGTGGCCAAATTACTCATGCAACATTCGACAGGTCTAGAAGTCTTATGTCTGTCTCCCTGGACACAAGAGGTGGGCTCTCCCGTTTCCACCGAACTGTTTGCCGCACTGTTGCGAGAACTCAAAGGACTCGCCGACTATGTGATACTTGATTTTCCCTTAGAACCTTCTTTTTCTTCCATGCTTTTTCTTAGTCACTGTCATATTCTCGATCTGGTCATGGAGACCGGTTCCCTGTGTCTTGCCCTCGCCAAAAAACAAGTAGAATTCATCCAAAGCCAATGCGCAACACCCATATTGCTCACCCCGGTGAATCACTCTGGTATTCCACCGGCTGATGGACTCCAGGGGATTCAAGATCACGTCGGGCATGAAGTCCCTGTCCTGATTCCTCCCGCCCACGAATTGTGCCATACGGCGGGGGTCAAACGATTGCCGATCGTATGCATCAATTCCAATAGCGTCCCTGCTCTCCAGTTTGTTAGATTGAGTGAACGACTCCTCAACTCCTTTCAGAAAGAGGGTTCTGAGGCTATACGAAACCGACGAGGCAAGGACAGACGAAAAACCGATCGTCGAGACCGAGGAGGCTGGTGACAGTAACCGTCTTTCACTTCTAATTTTTTCTTCTGTCGACTCATTCCAGAATAAGCGGGTTGGCTGGCTGACTTTGCGGATCATTTCTTGGCTGAATCAATCGCTGGCATATAGGCAATGCGGTTTTACGCGGTGTAACCACAGTCATCATGCCCGCAGGTATCAACAGGCAGCCATTTTTGGTTTTGTCATCTCCCCCATCTTCCTTATGTAATACTTGCGTATCTGCGGCAAGTATTCATCCGAATGAAAAGTAAGTCTGGATTCCCGCCTTCACGCCTGCGCGTCAAAGCGCTTTCAGCCTTCGTAGCCAACGGGATACTTCTGCAAAGGAGGCTCGGCGCGTAGATGTGGGCATGACGAGAAAACGCAGATTGACAAGGAAAATAGTACTCCGTTGGCACGAAAAGGAGTAGGTGGTGCCCAGCGATTTTTAGAATCAAACATGTTCACAGACATAGTATGAGAGGTATGCCTATGTTTTTCACTTCGCATCATTGAAAGAGCAGAATTCTTATTGTAGAAGAACATTGTCGGTTTTTATCCTTACCATCTCCGCTTCTAATTTCTCAATTTTTCTTTTCCAGCAGCGATAGACTATTGACAATTCTCCTTACTCTATAGTAAGAATATTATAAAAATTAAAGGAGTATCTATGGCCGTTGCCACCTTGACCAGCAAAGGACAAATTACCATACCCAAAGAAATCCGAGAGCAATTGCAAGTCCAAACAGGCGACCGAATCGAATTTCTCGTCGGGACGAATGGGCAGATAACCATTTGCCCTGCTACCTCGGATGTCACGATCTTAAAAGGCCTGATTCCAAAACCACGACGCCCAGTGTCGTTAGAAGCCATGAAAGCCACTATTCGACAACGGGGCGGGCGACCGTGATTGGGATCGACACCAATGTCTTAATTCGATACCTCGTCCAAGACGATCTTGCACAAGCCAGAGCCGCCACACGATTGATTGAGCGAACCTGCACCAAAGACACGCCAGGGTTTCTCAATCACTTAGTCTTATGTGAAACGATATGGGTATTGGAGGGATGCTATGGCCAACCCAAGGCCACCTTAGTGAAAACGATTGAACAGATCTTGCGTGTCGCACAGTTTCGTGTCGACGAACCTCAGGTGGTGTGGCAAGCGCTAGAGGATTATCGGGACCAACAAGCGGATTTTGCAGATTATCTCTTGAGTCGGATCAATCACAATCGGGATTGCACCACGACCATGACATTTGATCGTGAAGCCAGCAAATCGCGTGAATTTACCTTATTGAAGTAATTAAAGTGGTGGGTGCAGAAAGAAGATGGCCCGCCGAGACTCTCTACGTCTTAAAATTTACGCCTGACGCCTCACGTTTTACTGTCCACTTCATCTACATGCCACTTTCTCGAATGAAGACGGCGCCGACATGTTCCCAGAGCTGGCGCACCACACTTCGAGATTCTCCTTGGACATGGGCCATTCCCCTTATGGCTTGATTCCATTCTTCCCCTTCATCGTCCACATCCAATGTCACACGA
This sequence comes from Nitrospirales bacterium, assembly GCA_041617575.1. Lineage (GTDB taxonomy): Bacteria > Nitrospirota > Nitrospiria > Nitrospirales > UBA8639 > Nitrospira_E. The sequence goes on from JBFJON010000009.1 coordinate 3,382, forward strand.
TAGATCGAAGCCTCGGGCTTCAAGTTGCCCTGCTCATCTTGGCGAACCGGGATCGGGCCTGAATAGAGCGAGGCGAGATAGGCCAAGGCGAATTGCGACTCGTCCACCTGGCGAAGATCCTGCACTCGACCGCGACGGGCCTCACGCGCTGGATCATCGGCGTAAAACCATCCTTCAGTGCCGGAGGCCAATCGAACCTGTTGTGCTTCCGTGGCATAGGCCTCGACCACCATTTCCTCTGGATTGATGAGATAGACAATAGGAAATTCTGTGTTGACCCACCGTCCCGCATGTAGAGAAGACGCCATATCCGTCACCAGCCCCGTGAACGGGGCACGTAAGGTTAACTGATCACGGATCTTAAACAGACCCTGCATCTTTTTTCGTTCTCCTTGAAGCTTCTCCAATAAGACTTGATGATCATTGCGATCTTCTAGATAGGCGACCTCTCGTTGCATGTGCATTTCCAAGGCGGTAATACGTTGTTCGAGCATACGAATCTGTTGCTCAATATTTGGAGCCTCCAGAATGACTAGCGTGTCTCCTTTTTCGACTCGGTCGCCCTCTTCCACGTTCACCTCAAGAATTCTCGCCGGCACCGGAGAAAAAATCGTCGCCCGCTCACGAGCCTCTAAGACGGCAGGAATCGACACCATTCGATCTAACGGAATTAATCCCAGGATAAGGATGATCATTACCACGGCTCCAACCAATCGACCTCGCCATGATTTGACCACTTCCTCTCGTCGTTTCCACCACACCTGCACTTCTTGATAGACTGGCCAAGCCAGAAACCATCCAATTTCCACTAAAAAGAGAAAAAGGCCCAAGACTTTGAAAAAGAAATAGTAGACTAAAACCGCGATGCCTAAAAACATGAATGCCCGATACATCCAGGTCGCCCAGGCATATCCTGTCAGAAGTCGTTGGCGAGACCGGGGGAGTTTTTCAGGAGGAGCATCGCCCCATCCAAACAACCATTCACGCAGCTTCCATTTTCCAAAGGCGAACGCCCGCGATTGCAGGTTGGGCACACCCAACCAATCCGACAGGACGTAATACCCGTCAAAGCGAAGCAGCGGATTCAAGTTGATGAACAGGCCCATGATCCAACTCGTCGTCGCCAAGACGAACAACACGCTTTTCAAGACCCCTTCCGGACACAAGTGCCACAAAAAGGTCGCGATCATGGCAATACTCAACTCCACAACGGTGCCGGCAGCCGCAATAGCCGCGCGCTGCTTACGCGAGGTCAGCTTCCAGGAATCGGTCGTATCGGTATACAACACGGGCACCATAATGAGAAATCCAATACCCATGGTTTGGACCTGACATCCATACCGAGAGGCCGTATAGGCATGTCCCAATTCATGGAGAACTTTAATGGCAATCAAACCCAACACGTAGGCTGTCAGACCTTGCGGAGAGAAAAAATACAAGAAGGTATTGGCGAAAGATTCCCATTGGCGCACGATACCAATACATCCGATGACGCCCAAGAAAACCACACACATCAAGGCGGTTTTGGTGAAGAGGGGCACCACAAACGGCAAGGTTCTCTGCAGAAAGCGGTCGGGATTGAGAAGAGGAATTCTAAAAAAGAGATAGTTATAGAGGAGTTTGAGAAGCCAATGTTGCTTGGCTTGTTCGGCTTGAGCGTAGAGTCCTTGACTTCCACCCATCGGCGCATCTCTGGTCAGATTGTGCCGATAGAGGAATTGAATCAGTTCCATCACATCGCGCTGTGTCGCCTTGACCGTGGTCGAGCTAGAGACCACTTCGATCAGGCGTGTGGCTGACCCCAGGTGCCATTGCGAGAGTAATTGAAACGCCGACCAGCCTATTTGGAAATATTGCTGTCGAACCGGATCCAGGATATTCCAGGTAGGCACCCCTTCCGCCGTAGGCGTCCCCGACAGAATTTGGAGGTCATCCCGAAGAAGCGGAAGAGCCAAATCTTCCTGTGGGGTGGTGGGCATCATTACCAGCCTAGGGTTTGACGAAAAACTGACAGTGGCCGTCGGAACAGGTAGAAAAAGAGCGAGACACGGTCCCCATAAACCTTTGCCGTCCCTTGCCATCCAATACGAATCGTTTCTGGAGGCTCGGTGACCTCTGCTTTCACTCGATACGCCAACTCATTCGTGGGTAACGCCTCTGCATGATAGCTGGCATGAGTAAGAGTCGCGGGAATGGCCTGTAAGGGATCGGCATTTAAGAACACATCAACGTCTGCGCCTTCCCGTAACACAATGGCATCCTCCACCGGCAAGTCAATTTTCAACTCATACTCACGTGGATTGGCGACTTCCATGATCCGTTCGCCGATGACAACCGGCTTCCCCACCCAGTCGGACTTATCGCCGAAGAGCACAATGCCCTTCCGAGGAGCTTTAACCTCCACTTGCTGTAAGACTTCCCAGGAATAATCCCGCTCGGCCTCTTTTAACCGTACTTCCGAGGCTTGCACGGGCATACTGGCCCCGATTTCATCATCCTGAAAGGCACCTTGGGTCACTTTCCGATATTCCATAAAACCCACAGCTAGGTTTTTCTCAGCGACTTCATAGTCATTGCGAAACGTGGTGTCTTCGTATCGAAGAATCGTTTCCCCTTCTTGGACGGCCGTATTGGGGTCGACCAGGATTTCTGCAATGACTCCATCTAACGGAGCGGTCACCACTGCCGGGTCACGCGCCACCACTTCAACCGGAGCCAAGGTCGATAAGCGGACAGGCATACACATCACCCCAATCAACAAAGCCAGGCCAACCCAAAGCCAACGTTTAGAAACGGTCCAATGTTTCACGGATGTTTTCTTTTTTCCCAATGCGTTCCACGCATGGGCCACGGTTTCAGTCAACCGCCGGACCACTTGAATTTCTCCCTCTTGCCAAGGGTGTTCTCTTGCCAGCCAGATTCCTCCCATCGCCGGTTGATTGCCCCACATAATGGGGCACCACAGGACATGAGGAAACGCGAATCGTTTCCAATCAGCTTGAAGATGTTTGGGACATTGCTCCACGTTCAAAGGACAGGGGGCTTGCAGAGCCTGGTTTTCCCAGAGACTGGTCACCACTTCTTCGATCCATTGCACCATGGGCGCTTTTCGGTCCACGACTGCCACACTCGAGACCACCTCAATTTGACAGGCAGTCCCTAGATGCTTGCCAATCTTCAACACGCTGGCCTGCCGGAAGCCAATAAGGCGACGCGTGTCATTGGCCAGGAGAAAACACAGCTCCTTGACCGTTTGGGCCACGCGTACTTGGCCTTCCAATTGCAAAAGCGCGAGTAGAAGCTGGGGGTCGGCTTCCGAACCCTTTCCTGAAGGTGTGGTAGGTTTGGCGGATGATTCAGACTGGCTGGTCTTGGAGGCCATAGGTGGATCCATGACCTGAGCCCCCGCTGAAGACTGGCCTTCCTCTTGAAAGTCGGTTCTCATACGGCTATTCCAGAGTGCAGATTAATGCCAAGTCTTTTTTCGAGATGAGCACTATTTGAGAGAACTTTGTATCGTGGCAGCGGAAGCCGCAGATTGTGGAGACGTGCTGGGTTTAAACGTTGATTTTTTGTTGTTTGATAAAACTTTTCGATCCGTAAATCTCGCACTCCCACTCATGCCCGCCAATACCTGTTTGGGCTGTTCTTTGAATTGGCCAAAAACCCGGATCGTCTGGCTGACGGGATCCACACGAGCACCGATTTCAACGACTTCAGCAAAATATACTTCTTGCGTTTCATCAATGAAAAATTTGAACGGGCTTTTTTTCGTGATCCACCGCAACGACGTTGAAGGGAGAATCAATTCAATCTCAAAATTTTTGTCATTCAACACACTCATGACTTCGTCGTATGGATTCACGCTCTCATGAGGATTAACTAAGGTTTTGACCACCCGGCCGGAAAAAGGAGCAGTGATTTTACAATGTCTCACCGTGACGTTCGCACTAATCACCGCCGCTTTGGCTTGCTTGACTTCCGATTCTGAAACGTCGACTTCCAATCGCCCGATGCCATTCAACTTCAAGAGTTCCTGATTATTCACCGCTGTTTTTTCTCGAGCCTCCAGTTCGGCTTTCGCCGATGCTAAATCAGCCCAATATTTCGCACAGTCAAATTCGACTAAGAGATTTCCCTTTTTAAACCATTGCCCATCACGAAATGGCATTTTTTTCACTCGGGCTTGCAATTCACTTGAAATGACGGCTTCTTCTGAAGGCTTCACGACTCCCCGAACCGCATTGAGGTCGGAGGACTGAATCCCGCTGCTTTTTCCAAGACTCATCTCTCCGCTCAGTAGCAGGACACTCATGACTAGAAACCCAAGGGACCGTAGAGATATTGGTATCATGGCGTGACGCCTCCTTCTTCTTGCTTATGTTCTTGTTCCTGTTTTTGCTCCGATTCCTGTTCTACCTGTTCTAATTCTGAACCAATAGCATGCTGTCCTAGATATTCCCAGCGCTGTTGGAGTTCATGCGCCAGCTTTTCTACCTCCTCATCTGATAAATTCACGGGAAAGGGATCTTTGCCAATCGCGGCGAGAAGATTGGCATAGGCCATTTCCAATTTGGCGAGCGCCATTTCGTATCGTAGCTCTGCCAACAACCCTTGGACCTTTTCTCGAATGACCAGGTGCTCGCTCAATCGGTTCAGTGACCAGGATTGGTGTACGTAGCCGGCAATTTTCATTTGCGTGTTGTAATACCGTCGAGCGATTTTCACATCTTCTAATGCCGCCTCATATTGAGCCACGGCCACATGCACTTGCGTCATGATGGTCATGGTGAGAGCCAGGCTTTGAGCATTGAGCACTTCATCTTGCGCGTCGATTACCTGTAGGCGAACAGGATGCCGGAAGACATTCAAAAGATTCCAACTGACTTTGGCTCCGTAATTCAGCCAGTTATTGTTGAACAGGAAGCTGTTGCTGTCATAACTTCCTCCTAAATACACGTTCAAATTTGGCAACAATTCCAAAATGGCCGCCTTGGTTTCTTTAGCATTGATTCGTTTTTGGTAGTCCACTTTTCGCAATTCTGGCCGATTCATTAAGGCTTGGCTTTCTAGCGTATCCAGGCTTTCCCGGACTTTCGAGACAGGTGGTATCCGTAGGGGCATCACCAATTCATACGGCTCACCAGGCTCTAAATTCATCAGTTCCCCCAGTTCAATCCTGGACACAGAGAGGTCCTGATACAGCTGCTGAATTTCCCGTTGTGCCTGCAAGAGTTCGCGTTCATATTGAAGCGAGGTCAACGGAGTCTCGAGGGCACGTGCACGAATAACCTGTGCCTCATCTATGGCATGCGTGACCCAATCATTCAGAAATGCCAGCCGCCCCAGGGCGCGTTCCGCGCCAAGGGCTTTCCAGAATGCCGACCGCACTTCCTGAATCACACGATTAGCTATTCGGCGCTTATCTTCTTGGGCGATTAACACATCATTCGAAGCCTGTTGGGCGCGCACATAGGACAAGCCAAAATCCAGCACGTCCCAACTCAGCGTCAGATTGGTGGTAAAAATATTTTTATCGGCTGAAGTAGAGGATTCCAGGGATTGATTGCCTGTCGTTAACGAACGACTGCTCGCCCCGCTAAAATTACTCCGCCCGGCATAGGCGGCATCGGCCACCACTTTTGGCAACAGATCATAATGCGCGAGATCCAACTGTCGATGGGCCACCATCTCCTTTAACCCTTGCACACGCGCCTCTAGGTTAAACTTTAACGCTCTGGCCATGGCTTCATACAAGGTAATGGGCCTGGCGACCGGCTCCTGAAACTGTGTCAAATTTTTGAGGTCCGCTTGGACCCGTTGCTCGATGTCTTCTTGTGTCAGTGGAACAGGAATGACGGTACACCCTGCGATAAGCAAGACAAAGCCTACCGCAATTCTATCCACCAACAGGCTTGAAAATTTGAATGTCATAGAGAAAGGCTTAACGAAATATTTTCCAAATACACAACGGGTATGTCAGGTATGTCTTTCCAAATTTTTCAATCCCCAAACGAAAAAGCCGTCGAGGGGAAAAATTTCTTTCACCTTGCCTGGCTTTCTTTCAGGCATCCTTATGCTCTTCCACAATAGAAACCATTGCTAAAGTTTGCCAGCATTCCAGTGGTGTTTTTCGGTTTTCAATTTTCTCAAATTAAGTGTTTTACCTGTTTTTTCAAGAGGTTCTAGGTCAAGAGATGAATAATGAGCACTAACAAATTTCAACCTCTTGTGAACTCACACAATTCGCCCTATAAAAATTTCCCTCACTAATCAATATTGACCTATATAAATGTTTTCTGGAGCTTTGGCTTTTTTGAGTCATGAAACATGTTTCTCCCCATCCTTTTTGTCAATCAGAGGCCCGCGCATGTTCTTTCTAGACATTCTTACGAATCCCTAACGTTACACAAATCTTTCCAATCTCCAGCAACACAAAATGTTCCTGAAAATTCTTTTTAAAATTTCCCTAAATAGTGAAAGATAATGCGTCAAATGCCCGAAAAGGAAAGTGGAGAACTCTATGCTCCAAGATTATGTCTACATATGAAGCGAGATGGTCCCAAGTGCCATGGAAGACGTGTTTGGTACATGGCCAACTGGGCAATCGAAGGAAAGAGATAAAAAATAATGTCAAAGAAAGCGTTCCGTCAGTCAGGAGAAACAGACCCACGAAGGCGGGCGCATCCCAAAAGAAAGACACACGCAAGCAATCCACTGGAGTGGAAAAGGCAAGGGGAATGGGGAATCTTCTAGCTCTCGAACCCAGGATCATGTTTGATGGCGCGGCCCTCGTCACAGGGGCTGAAGTGTTTCAAGACACCACGGCTCAAGATCAAACTGTCATCACCGGCCGCGATGGCGAGACCAGTACCGATACCAACGATTCCTCCGATAGTGATGCGCTCTGGTCTTCGGTTCTTTTCCTCACAGCCCCGTCTGATCGAAAAGAAATCGTCTTTATCGACACGCGTGTGGAGGATTATCAAAGCCTCATGGAAGGCATTGATCCCAATGCCGAAGTCATTCTTCTTGATCCGACCCGCGGTGGGGTGGAACAAATCGCCGAAGCCTTGAACGGTCGCACGGACATTGATGCCATTCACCTGATTGCCGAGGGGAATGAAGCCGAGCTGCATCTGGGCTCCAGCTTCCTCACGCAAGAGTCGATCAGCGGCCACTACGCCGACCTCTTTACACAAATAGGACAAAGCTTGTCCGCTGAGGCCGACCTGCTGATCTATGGCTGTAACTTTGGGGAAGGTGACGTCGGCCTGGAGGCCATGGAACGCTTAGCCGAACTCACCGGAGCGGATATTGCGGCCAGTACCGATCGCACCGGGCACGTGAGTGAATATGCAGATTGGGAATTGGAAGCGGCGACCGGCGCGATTGAAACCTCTATCGTGATTGGCGAAGCCACGCAAGTAGCCTGGGAAGGCGTATTGGCCACATTTACCGTGACCAATACGAATGATGCCGGCGCGGGTTCACTCCGCCAAGCGATCTCCGACGCCGATGGTACACCCGGAACCGACACGATCATCATTCCGACAGGAACGTACGTCTTGACCTCAGGGAAACTGGACATCAATGACGATATGATCATCACCGGAGCCGGCACTGCCAACACCATCATTGACGGCAACGCGAATGATCGGGTGTTTGAGACCAAGGGAAGCGGTACGACCACCATGAGCGGGATCACGATTCAAAATGGTCGTGCTAGCGGAAATGGAGCCGGGGTGTTTGTCGATAACTCCAGCATCCTGAACCTCAGCGACGCCATCCTGACGAATAACGACGGCACGGGTGGCAGTGGCGGCGCGTTTCATGTGCACGGCACGCTGAATCTCAATCAGGTCACCATTACCAATA
>JBFJON010000010.1:0-11122 GCA_041617575.1 Nitrospirales bacterium
CCATAATGAGTTTCATGGCAATACCACCTCACAATAAAATTAGATAAATGAATTAGGGAAAAATGGGGCATGAATGGTTTATTGAAAATTTTGAAAGAGAGATACATGAAATACTAACTCCACAATACCATGGTGGAGAGAGAAAAGGACAACTGTTCAGGAAGAGTGAAAGGCATTACTAAGGAACCTCTTTCCTGATCTCACCTATCCGGAGGTATCTAGGATTGAGATGAATCCATAGCTGAAGCGCGACACCCGGGAAGATGGAAAGTTGAAAGGGATCAGACGCCAATTGACAATTAGGGCACTCAACTTCATGCTTTGCTTCAATTAAAACGAGTCTGCCCCCTTTTGAAGAAGCGTGGGTGGATGGTTATGCAGAAAAGCCAAGTATCTTCAAGAAGGATTTAGTCGGGCAGCTTGTGAAAGCTCAGGCCTGGACCAGTTGCGGGTCGGGATGGGACACTGGTTCTCAAACTTCGCCTTCAGGGCAATAGTTTTAACCGGAATCGTTTGGGCATTTAGGCTTTACCGGCGCATGAATTTGGATTGGCCTCGTTTGTGAATTAGAAGTCAACTTTCTTTCCAACCGGGTCCATCCTACCCGCGAGAATCAAGCCATCAAAACCTTTCGTCCCAACCTGCATGACGTGATCATTCAGAGACTTTGAAGGTTGCTTTTGCCGTCAAAATGATCCTCTCGGCTTTTGGTGCTTTTTTTTACACCGTTTTCCTAATCTCTCTACCCACTAGGTGTCGGGATATTTTTTTATTGACTTCTCCTCCCCTCCCCCGTACCATAGTAAACATCACTTAGGTTTTAAAATGGTAGTAGCTATACGTACTTTTTACGCTTCTAGTTGTACAAATATTATTCCTAGGAGGGTTAGTTGATGAAAAGCAATATTTGTAAAAAGTGATTCTGCAAGGGATTGGTGCCTCTGGGAATCCTTTTATGTGTTCCATGGTTGGCGTTGGCGAATAATTTTTCGTTTACGGGAACCTTTAGTGGGGATGATGATGTGCAGTTATTCAATTTTTCGGTGGGGGCCCCTTCAACAGTGACCTTGGTCACAAAGTCGTATGCTGGAGGGACCTTGGCTGATGGAACGGTTATTCCTGCGGGAGGGTTCGATCCAATCTTGGCCCTGTTTGATTCAACGGGGCTTTTTATCGATGACAATGATGACGGCTCTTTTCCTGATGTCGGGATTGACCCTGTTTCTGGCAATGATTGGGATTCGTTTCTCCAATTGGCTCTCGGCGCGGGAGATTATACGGCCGCGGTTACCCAATATGACAATTTTGCCATCGGGCCAAATCTGTCGGATGGATTTGATCAAACTGGCGACCCAGCTTTTACATCTATGTTTGGATGCACCAACGGCCAGTTTTGTGATGACGATGGATTCAATCGGACCATGCCTGGGCTTTTGATGTGTTAAATGTCGAAGCGGCCATTACGCCAGGAGGTCCAGGGCCAGGTCCGGGACCAGCGCCAATTCCTGAATCTTCCACGGTTCTATTGTTTGGAACCGGCCTAACCGGTTTGCAGGGATGGCGATTACGAAAGACGAATCAGAGCTATCTTGGGTTCGAAATTAATTGGGGTTAATGGGGCGGTCATCGTGGCTATTATGACCGCCCCATTTTTTTTGCTGATTTGTCAATGTCAGAGCAGGGAATAGGCCCAGAGAGCGTAGGTAAATAGCCGAGGAGTATGGCTCTGGTTGGAGCGCGAGCTTAAAAAGGATCGGTTCATGGTGCAAAAGGTTTTACCAGGAAAGGGTTCAGGAATTTACTCGTCAGAATATTCCACCCAGGTTTCTTTTTCGGCGAGGTATTTTTGGCCTTTGAAGTTGAGTCGGGTACGCATTTTGGTGAATCCTAACGCGCGGAGTTGATCGGCAATATCTTTGGTAGTTTCTTGCACAGTTCGGTGCACCTGGGAATCCAAGGTCAGGGCCTCATACATAATTGATCCGTTGTAGCCCCCCTCCACCCGTTTGATCGGGACGAGGCGATTGAAGTAGCGTTCGCTTGGATCAGTCCCTTCCAATTGATGTTTTTCCACAACGGCATTTTTGACTCGAAAGGATAAGGGTAGAGAGGTCATGAATCTTGGCTCCGATTATTGAGAGGCAGGGGAGTGCCGAAATTGAATCTATAATTAAATTGGTGCGTTGCGCCTCACCCTAACCCTCTCCCAACGGGGGCGAGGGTATCATAAACATTCTTTAGGGAAATTGTGAAGTTGAATTACGCTATCCTGCTGGCATTATAGTTTGCGGTGAAATGAGCTGCAAGCCTGGTTGACTTGTGTCAGAAACGGCACGTACTCTTCATAACGCCTAGGAGGGAATGTTGAAAAAACCCGCCAGCGGCGTTTCCTCCCTTCGCCGGGCCTCCTTGGCCGAAGTAGCTACGGAGGCTGAAAGCGGCTTCGCGTTTACGCGCTGAAGCACTTCAACGCGCAAGCGCGCAGGCAGGTCGCTCCTTGGTCGTTCTCACGTACCTTCCTGTACGCTCTGCGTGCCCAATAAAGGTTGCGCCCTGCGGAACGCGATAGGCAATGCGCGGCCTTTCCTTCGGCATGGCTCGGGACAGGACTGGACGGAACTTTTTGAACAGTCCCTTTGAGATGCAGTCGGGTAGTTGGAAAGGTTGTGTGGTGATATGGACCGCGAGTCATCGGTTGGCGATATTCCAATAAATCTTCCCAATAGTCTAACCGTCCTCCGTATTCTATTGGTCCCTGTTTTTGTTGGACTTTTACTCTATGGGCACTATGATGCCGCCCTCATCACTCTTCTGATTGCCGCCTTGACCGACATACTGGATGGGATGGTCGCCCGCATTACTGACCAACGGACTCGCCTTGGCGAATATCTGGATCCCCTTGCCGACAAGCTTCTGTTGATTTCGGCCATTATTACGCTTTCTTTTCTGAATTTTATTCCCGTCTGGGCGGTGATTGTGGTGGTGAGCCGCGATGCCATTTTACTGGCTGGTACGCTAATCGCCAATTTGACTGAAACTAATATTGATATCTCTCCCACCTTATTGGGCAAAGGTACGACCTTTGCTCAAATTTGTTATGTCATCGCCGTCATGTTGCATGTGACTGGGCAAGTGTCTGAATTCCTTGTTGATCCATTTTTATGGGGCATGGTGGCGCTGACGATGGGATCAGGAGTCCATTATTTATTCCGTGGGGTTCAGCACTTAAATGGACCCATTGGTAAAACGGATTCCGGGGATGCGAAACCGTGAATCGTGAACGGGTTGGCCATCAATTAGTCGAGGCGAAGGTGATTTCCTCAGAAAATCTAACCAAGGCCTTGGCGATTCAACAGGGGGAAGGCGGACGGCTTGGTAGTATTTTCGTTCGCATGGGCGTGCTTTCGGAACCCACACTTTTGGAATTTCTGAGCCAGCATTATGGAGTTTCCACGGTAGAACTTTCCACCTGTTCAATTGATGCCAATCTTCGCGAACTTCTTCCATTGGAGGTGGTTCAACAACATTTGGTTGTGCCGATCAAAAAAACGGCTTCCCGTTTAACATTAGCCATGGTTGATCCAACGAATTCCTCGTTGTTGGATGAACTCCGGTTCAGAACCGGGCTCCATATTACTCCGATGGTTGCCACCGAGTCGGATATTCGTAAGACGATTGGCCAGGCATATTGGCTGCCTCAGGATGGATTCTCTTCAAAGAATGGGATGGTACAAGAATTGGGAACGGTCGATCATAAGGCTAGAGAGGCTGAGAAGCAGTCCTCATCATCTCCCGCGACTTTCGATAGGGGTAGGACTTTTTCACTGGTTGGTGATTCCACCTCCGTATCAAGCACCAAACCCCATGTCACAATTGAAAGCCATGCTTCGGCTGTGGATGTGGTGAACACCTTGGTTCAAGAGGCCATTGAGATGGACGCCAGCGATATTCATGTTGAACCATTGGAAAGCATCGTCCGCATCCGCTTTCGGTTGGATGGGGTGTTGCGACCAATCCACAATTTGCCTAAGACCCTGCATCAGTCCTTGCTGGCTCGACTCAAAATTCTTTCGGACTTAGATATTGCTGAGCGGCGATTGCCCCAAGATGGAAGAATGAAAATAGACGGGTTTCCGCATGTCGATATTCGAGTTGCGATTTTACCTTGTTTATTCGGCGAAAAAGCCGTCTTGCGGCTTTTGAATCAGTCGGGTTTGGCATTGCATCTCACCAATCTTGGGCTGGACCAACTTGACTTAGATCGGGTAACCACTGCCTTGGAAAACCCCTATGGCATGATTTTGGTAACCGGTCCGACGGGGAGCGGGAAGACCACCACACTGTATAGTGCCCTGCAATATCTCAACACGCCCCACATGAATATTGTGACCGTTGAAGATCCGGTGGAGTTTCAGATTCAGGGGATCAATCAATTACAAATTCATGAAGAGATTGGCTTGAGTTTTTCGATGGGGTTGCGATCTTTTTTGCGGCAAGATCCTGACGTGATGATGGTCGGTGAAATTCGTGACCGGGAAACAGCCCAAATTGCGATTCAGGCCTCACTGACTGGACATCGCGTCTTATCTACGCTCCATACCATGAACGGGCCTGGGGCGATCACGCGTCTCATTGATATGGGAATCGAGCCGTTTCTGGTGTCCTCAGCTATTTCGCTCATTATCGGGCAACGGTTGGTACGAAAAATTTGCGGACATTGTGCCGAACCAGACGTAGTTTCCTCTGTTCACCTGCGAGCTTTAGGGTTTGATGATGACATGGTCGATAGGGTGCACGCGATGAAAGGTCGTGGTTGTGAGCACTGTCATATGACAGGATACAAAGGGCGCATGGCGTTGTTTGAAACCTTGCCAATGGTTGAACGGTTACATCACATAATCCTGTCTCGTGCCTCGACCTGCGAGCTGAGTAACTGTGCCATGCAGGATGGATTTCGAACCTTGCGCCAAGCAGGTTTGGCTGCCCTTCAACAAGGCCAGACGACTGTGAGTGAAATTTTGACAGAGACCAGTGACGGTAGATCTCCTGCAACTATTGCGAGAGGTGTGTAAGATTGATGGAATTTGTGGATCTGTTACGTGAGTTACGTCAGCAAGGTGGATCGGACCTTCATCTGGTGGCCGAGAGTGTGCCTCGCCTTCGTGTCGATGGTCATTTGAGTCCAATGGAGGCGCCAATACTGACCAGCAAGGATTTGAGTCGATTGGCAGAATCTCTGCTTACCGAAGAACAGCAAGGGCAGTTGTCTGAGTCAGGCGAATGGGACGGTGCCCACACGGTACCATTAGTGGGTCGTTTTCGCTTCCATCTCTATACCCAACGAGGTTCATTGGCAATGGCAATTCGTGCGGTTTCCGATTCCGTACCCTCCTTGGAGGAATTGGGGTTGCCACCTGTAGCAAAAGGGTTGATGCAAAAATCTCAGGGACTTGTTCTGGTAACCGGTCCAACGGGGAGTGGAAAAAGCACCACGCTGGCAGCCATGCTGGATCAGGTGAATCAAGAACGGCGGGCCCATATTGTTTCACTTGAAGATCCCATTGAATTGCTGCATCCGCACAAGAAGAGTCTGGTTTCTCAGTTGGAAGTGGGTTCCGATGTCCAGGATTTTCAGGTGGCCCTAAAGGGTATTTTACGCCAGGATCCCGATGTGGTGTTTTTAGGAGAATTGCGAGATCGCGAGACAATTCAAGCGGCACTGACGATGGCGGAAACAGGACATTTGACCGTGGCCACCTTACATACCAACTCAGCCATTCAGTCTTTGACTAGGCTGATCTCCGTTTTCCCTACCCATCAACAACCAGAGGTGCGTGTCCAGTTATCGATGGTGTTGGAGGGGATTCTCTCGCAACGGCTGGTGCCACGCTGGGAAAGAACGGGCCGGGTCTTAACATTAGAAATCTTGATTCTTTCTCCCGCTATCCGAAATCTCATTCGTGAAGATAAGTTGCATCAGGTGTATTCCATGATGCAAACCGGGCAAGCGAAATATGGTATGCAGACGATGAACCACGCCCTAGCTGATTTAGTGAGCCAAAAAGTGATTGCCTGTGAGTTGGCGATGGAGTTGACGACGTTCCCCGAAGAATTGACCAAGTTATTGGAACGGTCGGGGCGTGTTCGATCTTCGCCAAAGTCCTTAGCACAGTTGCGGCCGATGGTCTAAGAAAAAATGGGTAGGATTTCGATTGGACAAGCCATATTGACGAGTGGGAAATAAACACGATGCCGATGTTTCAATACATGGGGAAAAACCAAGGAGGTAAGTCCATTCAGGGAGAGATCCTTGCGTCCTCCTCTCGTGAAGCCATTCAACTACTTCGTCGGCAGGATATGTTGGTGACTCACCTGACCGAAAAGGTGGTGACGGTCTTGGATGCAAGACAATGGAAAGGTTCCTGGAGAAAGCCGCGTGTCACGGACAAAGAGCTTGTGGTTTTTACCCATCAATTCGCGACGTTGATTCGGGCTGGTGTGCCTCTTTTGGAATGTCTAGATATCCTGGGGACCGAGAAAGAAAATTCAGCCTGGCAACCGATGGTCAGTCGAATACGTGCAGACGTTGAAGAGGGGTCATTATTAGCCAAGGCTCTCGGGCGTTTTCCGACCATCTTTCATAAATTTTATAGGAGTATGGTGGAAGTCGGAGAAACTACAGGCCAGTTGGATGAAAGCCTGTCACAGTTGGCCGTCTATTTAGAAAAACAGGCACAATTGCGGGCAAAGATTATATCTGCGTTGGCCTATCCAGCCTTGCTGGTGACGGTGGCCTTGACGGTTTTGGTGTTTTTACTTGTCTGGGTCGTTCCGCTATTTTCTGGACTCTTTCAGGAATATGGCGAATCCCTTCCCTGGTTGACGCAGGTCGTTATTCATCTCGCGGATAGTTTACGTGAGCATGCGGTTCTCTTCGTAGGACTTTTTGGAAGTCTGGTTGTCGGAGGTCGCTTGATGCTGGCTAATACGAAAAGCCGTCAGGTCATCGATGGGGTTCTTTTGCGGCTTCCATTACTCGGGGCAATTTTTCGAAAATCGGCGATTGTTCGATTTGCGCGAACGTTGGGTTTTTTAGTTCGCCAAGGAATCCCGCTGTTAACTGCGTTGTCGGTGGCCGCAACGGTGACAGGTAATACCGTTATTGAGCACAGCATTAAACGCTTAGTGGCTGAGGTTCAGGATGGAAATCCACTTTCGGAGACATTAGGAGCTAGCGGCGTATTTACTCCCATGGTGACGCAAATGATAAAAATTGGAGAGTCGACCGGGTCGTTAGATTCGATGCTTGAGAAGATTGCTGATTTATTTGAGCAAGAAATCGACAGAGCGGTCGCCACATTGACATCGTTGCTGGAGCCCTGTGTGATCGTCGTTGTGGGTGGTGGGATTGCACTTGTCGTTGTGGCCATGTATCTTCCCATTTTTTCCATTGCATCGGTCATCGGATAGAAGGAGAAGAAACCGTGGGTGTCAGTGCTGCCCCCGAAAACGAAATTATCGTGAAGGCTCCAGCCAAGGTGAATCTCTGTATTCGTGTCCTAGGTCGGTTATTAAACGGGTACCATGAATTGTGGTCTCTTATGCATTCCGTGGATCTGTTCGATCAACTTCGGATTGGCTTGAACCCCAATCATGATCGTATTCAATTAAGATGTGACAATGGGGGTTTGCCGGTAAATCGAGAGAATCTGGTGTATCGTGCCGCTGAAGCTGTTCTTCGGCGCGCCGAACTAGCGGTGGGGGTGGACATTGAACTCAGGAAAGCGATTCCACTTGCTGCAGGTTTGGGTGGTGGCAGCAGTGATGCGGCGGCGACTATCTATGGTGTCGTTCATTTGCTGAAATTGGAGTGGGGGCTCTCCGAATTGTGTGAGGTCGGTGCAGAATTGGGTAGTGACATTCCCTTCTTTTTCCAAGCTCCCTGTGCAATGATTCGAGGTTGGGGACAAGAGGTCACGTCCTGCAGGATCGAAGGGAAGCGGTGGGTCGTGTTGGTCAATCCGGGGTTTCCCGTCCAGACCAAATGGGCGTATGAGCAATTGTCCTCCAATCGGTCAGGTGTTCCTCCTTTGAGTCCATGGGCCGAAACCGTCGAGAACCAATTCCATGTTTCTTGGGACGATGTGATCAAGGCGATGGAGAATGATTTTGAATCGCCGTTGTTTCCTTTGTACCCGATTTTGGGATTTATTAAGGAGAAACTCTGTGCTCTTGGCGCACAGGCTGCGCTGTTGTCTGGAAGCGGAGCTACGGTATTTGGCCTATTCCTGACATGTGAAACTGCCCAGGAAGCGGCAGCTAAGTTGCGACGCGATACTCAATGGAGTGTCTTCGATGTCCCAATGGGGTCCACTGAATTACCGCATACTCCAATTCTTCGTGAAGCCTCTTCTGAAGCTTTGTCCGTCTAATTTCAGGAATGTGAGTTGACAAGCTGAAGATTTTCCCATTAACTTTGCTCTGCTTTTCTGCCAAGCTCATCGGTCATACTAAGATTGCATCTTTTCCAGAAGGCAAACGAAAAACATGCCACGTGATCTCAAGTTGCTAACGGGAAATTCCAATCCAGGCTTGGCCAAGGAAATTGCTGAATACATTGGGCAAGAATTGAGTCAAGCCACCGTGACGACCTTTAGCGATGGAGAGACACGCGTTCGTATCGATGAGAATGTGCGGGGAGGGGATGTGTTTCTGATCCAGTCCTGCTGCCATCCTGTGAATACCTCGATTATGGAGCTGTTATTGTTGATTGATGCCGTCAAGCGGTCCTCGGCTTCAAAGATTACTGCAGTGATTCCCTATTATGGGTATGGTCGGCAAGACCGCAAGGATCAACCTCGAGTGCCGATCAGTGCCAAGCTCATTGCTGATCTTTTGACTGTGGCGGGGGCCAACAGGATTTTGACGATGGATTTGCATGCCGGACCCATTCAAGGGTTTTTTAATATCCCGGTGGACCATCTGTATGCGATGCCAGTTTTCTTGGACTATATTAAAAAGCAACACGTTTCTGATATGATGGTTGTGTCACCCGATGCTGGGGGAGTGGAGAGGGCGAGAGCGTTTGCCAAACGGCTGAATGCCTCCCTGGCCATTATTGATAAGCGGCGGGAATCACCCAATCAGGCCGAAGTCATGAATATTATCGGCGACGTAAAAGACAAGCATGCTCTCATATTTGATGATATGATCGATACTGCGGGCACGATTGTCCAAACGGCGCAAACATGTATAGATAATGGAGCACTCTCGGTCTGGGCGGGGTGCACCCATCCTGTATTGTCTGGTCCTGCCCTTGAGCGGTTGGAGGGATCGTGCCTGCGAGAAGTGGTAGTGACGAATACGATTCCGTTAAATGGAAAAGATCAACATTGTTCAAAGCTAAAGGCCCTTTCGGTTGCGCCGCTGTTGGGGGAGGCAATTTTGAGAATTCATCGCGAAGAATCGGTGACATCCTTGTTCGTGTAGAAGAATACATAATGGAAGTTTAGAAACATTGACTTTTCTTGTTACGTGTAAGAGGTGACAACCATGAAATATGAACTTGAGGTGGAAAACCGAGAAAAAGCTGGAAAAGGGGTCGCGCGGCAGTTGCGACGGCAGGGAAAAATTCCTGGTGTGCTATATGGGGGAGGAAAATCTCAATTTCTGGCATTAAATCATAATTTGGCTAGGAAACTGGTCTTATCCCAGGTTGGCCATACCGGTCTGTTGACCGTTAAGGTGCCCGGCCAGGAAGACAAGGTGGCGGTGTTGCAAGATCACCAGCTAGATCCGATTACTGGGGCCATTCTTCATATTGATTTATTTGAAGTCTCGATGGAGAAACCCATTCGAGTGAAAGTTCCAGTATCAGTTATAGGGGAGGCGCCAATTGGAATCAAAGAAGGTGGGATCTTGCATCAGCCTCTTCGAGAATTACATATTGAATGCCTGCCGGGACTGATTCCTGATCATATCGAGGTCACTGCTACGAATTTAGGTGTGGGGCAGGGCATCCATGTCAAAGAAGTGGAAGCGCCAGAAGGAGTAAAGATATTGGATGATAAAGGATTGATGGTGGTTCATGTCGCAACCAAGATTTCTGAGGCTAAATTAGAATCTTTGCTCACTCGGGAAGTAGCTGAGGGTGCAGTTGTTCCGGCTGAAGACAAGGCTACGGCTGAAGAGGAACCGGCAGCAGCGGCGGCTCCAGAGAGTAAGGCAAAAGAAGGTAAAAAATAATCCTTGCACGTGGTCGTGGGCCTTGGCAATCCTGGACCAGCCTACCAACAGACGCGGCACAATATAGGATGGATGGTTCTTGAACATGCGGCCTGTCGGTGGGGCATTGCGTTAGTTCAACAAGGACAAGCTCTTCAAGGTCAGGGCGCGATTCATGGGCATGCAGTGCTTCTTGCCTTGCCCTTGATATGGATGAATCAGACTGGAGAAGTGGTTCACTCCATCCTTCAAGACCGAAAGCTCGCATCACCAGATCTCATACTGGTTTATGATGATCTGGACCTTCCTCTTGGTGCACTTAAGATAAAGATTCATGGTGGTGCAGGTGGTCACAATGGTCTGCGCTCCGTAATGTCATGTTTAGGAACCCAAGATTTCTGTCGGCTGAAGTTGGGAATTGACCGACCTCCCGTCGATCAAGATGCAGCTCAGTATGTGTTGTCCGCATTTGCCCAACACGAACGTGAGGCGGTCAATGCTGTGCTATCTAATGCGGTTGACGCCTTAGAATGTTTGATACAGGAGGGAGTTTCAGTGGCTATGAACCGATTTCATGCGCCCCCCCACGGCAGGAAATAGATTGAAAATGGGATTGAGGTATGACTTGATTATCTTGCAGAATTTTCGCAAAATCTGCGTATACAGCTAATTGGATCTGTGAAGGTTATGTAATGAATGACGAAAATACCATGTTTTTTCAATTCATTATTAAAGATTTGATAATGAGGCCCAGCTAGGCGGAAACTTTAATTTTCTCTAATTTTTTCAGTAGTTTGAGTCATGATTCTGTGTGTTTGACAGTATATTTGACCCTGTGCTAGGTTCATTTCCCTTTTATGATATGAGAGGATTGGTTTGTCTGCAAATCAATCATTTA
>JBFJON010000011.1:0-10994 GCA_041617575.1 Nitrospirales bacterium
ATATGCCAAGTCTCTTCCCGAGAGTTAGATGACGATGAAGAATAATGAATTGATCGGTCATGTGAGTGTCTTCTGTGAATCAATCTGAGGATGGCAAACGCATTGGATTAATCGCAGGAGATGGGCGTTTCCCCATCATTTTTGCCGACAATGTTCGTCGATTAGGTTTTACGGTTTCAGCCATTGCCCATGTGGGTACTACCCTTCCGGAACTTGAATCCTATGTCGAACATATTCATTGGCTTAAAATTGGACAGTTTAGTAAAGCGCTGGCAGCGTTAAAGCAAGATGGCGTTGCCCAAGCGGTCATGCTAGGCGGAATTAAAAAAGCCAATGTGTTTACCATTCTCCGTCCTGATCTCCGAGCATTGGCTATTTTTAGCCGTTTGAAACACTGGAAAGATGATGCCATTCTTCGCGCCGTCGCTGGTGAGTTGGAGAGGGAAGGAATTGAAATTCTGGACTCGACATTTGGCCTACAAGATATTTTAGCCGAGGAAGGGTACTTGACTTCGAGGAAGCCCAGCAAAAAAGAAGTGGAAGACATTCAGTTTGGATGGGAGACGCTGGAAACATTAGGCGTGTTGGATATTGGGCAATGTGTGGTGGTCAAAAATCGAGTGATTGTATCGGTTGAAGCGGTCGAAGGGACCGATGAGGCTATTACTCGAGGCGGCAAGCTAGGAGGCAAGGGAGCGGTGGTGATTAAGCGGACAAAGCCCCTTCAAGATTTGCGGTTTGATTTACCAGCTATTGGCCCTCAAACGATTCAATCCATGGTCTCGGTTCAGGCGACCGTGTTGGCGATAGAAGCGGGGCGGACGGTCATTATCGACCGCGAAGATGTCTTGTCTCAGGCAAATGAAGCTGGGATTTCGATTGTAGGGAAAGCGACCTTAGGTTCAGCTTCAATTTAAACGACTTTTTTGGGTTTTCTGTCACTCTCGTCAGGTGGCCTAGTTGCTAACGATCTTCCTGGTCTGTCAGCATATGGTCTTTCTCTTATCCTCAATGATCAGCACGTTATGACGCAGTCTCTACGAGTAGGCGTGATTGGTGTCGGTCATTTAGGGCGACACCATGCTCGTATTTATGATGAACTGCCTTTTGTGTCCTTGGTAGGGATTGTGGATACCAATATTTCAACAGGGGCCACGGTTGGTAAAGAATTTGGGATTCCCAACTTCGAAAATCTGGCTGCGTTGCTTCCATTGGTGGATGCTGTCAGTGTGGCGGTTCCGACTTCTGCTCATCATTCGGTGGTCACAACCTGTTTGAAGCACGATTGTCATGTTCTCGTTGAAAAACCCATAACAAGCCATGTATGGGAAGGTGAGGACTTGGTCAAATTGGCTAAGTCCAGGGGAAAAATCCTTCATGTCGGTCATATTGAACGATTCAACCCTATCGTCGAATCTGTACGCCCTCTCATTAAAAAACCTGGCTTTATCGAATGCCATCGGTTGAGTCCTTTCCAGACACGAGGTACAGATGTAGATGTTGTCCGGGATCTCATGATTCATGACATTGATCTGCTGTTGTCATTGGGACTTGGTCCTATCAAAGAGGTGGAAGCGAGAGGATTGCCGGTCTTCACTGGGTTTCCGGATATTGCGAATGTGCGAATTCTCTTTGAATCGGGGTGCCTCGCCAATTTGACTGCAAGTCGAATCTCTACTGGTCGTCTCAGAAAAATTCGTATTTATCAACGGGATCGATATATTTCGGTTGATTTTGGTGTAAAGGAGGCCGTAATTAATACGCGGAAAGGCGTCAATGTTGATTGTATTGATGTTGAATCACAACATATCAAGAAAGAAGAAGGTGATTCTCTGACGCGGGAATTGGATTGTTTTATTCAGTCAGTTTTGGGTTCTAATCTTCATCAAGGTGTTTCTGGAGAGGAAGGAGTTGAAGCTTTGCGGGTGGCCACTCAAGTTGTCAGCCTTATTCAACTGCAAACCCCTTCCTTGTCGTCATAATAGCCACGTTCTAGGTTTCAATCATCAGCTGCCACCCCTATTCTTCGTGCCAAAAATCTTGCTAGTTACAGGGGAAGTCTCGGGCGATATGCATGGAGCTAAATTGGGGAAGGCTCTTCGTGAACTCGACCCTAGTGTGGAATTGCTAGGAGTGGGAGGCCAAAAGATGCTGGAGGCTGGGGTGTGCCTTCTTCCAAATGTCGACCGAATTGATGCGATGGGAGTTCCTGGTATTCAGCAATTATTCAAAGGGTGGAAAACCCTTCGGATGTTGTCTGCTTATGTTCGCCGCGAACAATTGGATGCCATTATTCTCATTGACAGTCCTGGCTTGAACCTTCGCTTGGCTAAAGCGGCCGCCAAAACTTCCCAGACCATCATCTATTATATTGCGCCTCAAGTTTGGGCATGGGGGAGTCGTCGCTTGCACCTCATGCGAAGAGTGATAAAGCATGTTTTAGCCATTCTTCCTTTCGAAGAAGACTTTTTTCGAAAGGCCGGGATTGCTTGTCATTTTGTCGGGCATCCGCTCTTAGATGATTTAGCCTCTTTCTATGATAAAATCCAAGAGCGAGCAGGCTTACAGCTTAAGGCTGATGGATTGGTCATTGGTCTTCTTCCAGGAAGTCGAGAGCGTGAAGTTCAGGATGTCCTTCCGACCTTGTTGGAGGCGGTTAGACAGATGCAGCGTCGACATCCGACTCTTCAGACCGTTCTCGCACAGGCTGGTTCTATCTCTGATGCGTTGATCAAACGTATTCTTGGAAAATCAGATCATGTACGGGTTATTAAAGGAAAGCCGAATGCCGTGATTGCCGCGTCAGATCTGCTACTCATTGCATCGGGTACAGCGACTCTTCAAGCCGGGTTAATTGGGACACCTATGGTTATTGTGTATCGGACCTCTCCTCTTAACTATCAAATTGCGAAACGGCTGGTTACAATTCCGTATATTGGGTTGGTGAATATATTGGCAGATCAAGAAGTGGTGCCCGAGCTTCTCCAGGATAGGATGACATCAGATAATATTGCGCGTGAAGCGCTCCAGATTTTAGAAAATCCTGAACGACAACGTGTGATGCAGAAAGCGTTTCAGGACATTCGAATTTCCTTGGGTGGCGCAGGCGCGTCAAAGCGGGCAGCCGAATTGATTCTTGCTGAGATCGCATCATGAATATCCTTTGGCGCATCGTCTCCTATCTCCGAAATTATCGGCTGCGACTACTTGGAGCATTTTTGTGTTCTGCCGGAGTGGCACTTCTGCAGGCGGTCAATGCCTGGCTTGTAAAGCCGGTCCTGGATGATATTTTCATAGGTCGGAATCAGGAGCTACTAATGATTTTGCCTTTGATTATTCTAGGCGTGGCTATTCTCAAAGCATCCTTCTCTTATGGGCAATCCTATTTGATGGGCTATGTGGGGCAATGGTTAGTGGCCGATGTGCGACAACAATTATTCATCCATATCGTACGGCTGCCCATTCGATTTCATGATGCCAACACCTCAGGGCGGCTCATGGCTCGCGTTATTAGCGATGTCAATGAAATGTCCAATGCCATTCCTAGCGTCCTGAAAGATATATTTCAACAAGGGTTGACCTTTGTCGCCTTAATAGGCGTGGCCTTTTATCAAAACTGGAAAATGGCGACTGTGGTATTAGTAGTGTTGCCGTTGTCGGGGTATGTCCTGATTCGATTTGGAAAACGTATTCGGAAACTTTCTAAGAAGGGACAGGAATCTATTGGTAGTATGGCGTCTGTCCTCAAGGAGGCATTTATTGGTATCAAGGTTGTGAAAGCTTATGGGCAAGAAGAAAAAGAAGGCCAACGGTTTTTCCTTATGAATAAGGCCTTCCGAAAAGCCCAGGTCAAGTCTTCACAGGCTTCTGCGATGTCTTCTCCACTGTTAGAAGTCATTGGGGTCTGTGGAATAGCTTTTATTATATGGTATGGAGGAGGACTGGTTATCTCCGGAGAGATGAAACCTGGGGAGTTTTTCTCCTTCCTGACAGCCATGTTTATGGCCTATGGTCCTGTGCGAAAGATGTCTGGGGCCAATGCTTCCGTTCAACGTGCTTTAGCAGGGGCGCAACGAGTGTTTTCTGTTTTGGATCTTGATAGTGAACTGTCTAAGGATGAAGGAAAGCGAACGCTGCCACCCATCAAGCATAAATTAGAATTTTCCAATGTCAGCTTTACGTATGAGGGGGCAAAGGCCTCCTCTTTAGATAATGTGAATCTTACCGTCACAGTGGGCGAGGTCGTAGCCTTGGTTGGGGCCAGTGGAAGCGGAAAGACTACCTTAGTCAGTCTTGTACCAAGATTTTATCGTCCCACACAGGGCACAGTGACAATTGATGGCATGGACATTCGGTCGGTGGATCGTTCTTCGTTGCGTCGGCAAATTGGCATTGTTTCCCAAGAAACGGTGTTGTTTGATGATTTGATTCGGAATAACATTGCCTATGGTCGGCCGGATGCGACTGAGGAACAAATTATCGAAGCTGCACGTGCGGCGTATGCCTGGGAATTTATTGAACGATTACCGAAAGGTCTTGACACATTCGTTGGGGAAAATGGGCTGAAATTATCTGGTGGGCAGCGGCAGCGGCTCGCCATCGCGCGAGCGATCTTGCGTGATCCCCCTATCCTGATTCTTGATGAAGCCACCTCGGCGTTAGATTCTGAATCCGAGAAACTGGTGCAACAAGCTCTCGCCAACTTAATGAAAGCACGCACGACGTTAGTTATTGCCCATCGGCTTTCGACAGTTCAACATGCTGACCGTTTGGTGGTGATGAAACGAGGTCGTATTGAAGAAATTGGGACCCATGCCGAGTTATTGGAAAAGGGCGGACTGTACACTCGATTATATCAAACGCAATTTCAACCTACCCATCCAGAACCACTTCCTGCCAATTGAGAGATAGTTTACAATGAATGGCTTATGGTGAACTGGATCAAGCTCTCAGTCTTTTCCGTCGCCGCTGCCTGGGGAGTTCGTCTACTTGGGAAGACGATGGACCTCACAACCGTTGGGGGAGAAATGGTTGATGCCCTGGTTCGGGAAGGGAAGCCGATTATTATTGCTCTTTGGCATGGTCGGCAACTGATGATGCCCTTGGCCTATCGAGGAGCTTCCGCCTCTATTTTGATTAGCCAGCATCGAGACGGTGAAATCATTGCCCACATCATGAAGTGTTTTGGATTTGCTTCCATTCGAGGATCCAGCACTCGTGGGGGGGGGCAGGCTGTTCGACAATTACTGAAAGTCGCACATCAGGGGCAGGATTTAGTCATAACCCCTGATGGGCCTCGTGGTCCGGCTTGTCGTGTACAGACTGGTGTTTTGTATCTGGCTAAGCTTACGGGCTTTCCCATTGTGCCCCTGACTTTTGCCTGCTCAAAAAAAAAGTCTTTTCTAGTTGGGATCAATTTCAAATTCCTTTTCCATGGTCTAAAGGTCTGTTTGTTTGGGGAGACCCGATTTGGGTTACATCCAATCAAAAGAAAGATGATCTGGCCCAGCATGGTGGTGTGGAATTGGAACGTGCATTGAATCAGTTGACCGAACAAGCTGAATTTGCTGTCCAACAGGCTGATCCCGCTACGTATTTCCTTCGTGCTACTAACAAAGATTCATCAACTTCTTCGATGTAATTTCTTTATGTTTTGGTTGATCTATAATGTGTTGCTGGTGTTGGGTTCCCCTGTCATCGTGGGCCTGCTACTCACGAAGAAACGGTGTCAACGAGGGTTGTTGTCCAGACTTGGAAGGGTTCCCACAATGTTGCAAAACCTTCCTGGACCTGTTGTGTGGATACATGCGGTTTCATTAGGGGAAGTGACGGCCATTGTTCCATTGCTACGAGCCATGAAGGAAGAGGATCCTCATCAAACCATCGTGGTTTCCACCGTGACTGAAACCGGGCGTGAGATAGTCCTTAAGCAATTGAACGGAATTGCCACACATTGTTACGCACCTCTTGATTTTTGGTGGGCGGTAAATCGGTATGTTCGGGTTCTCAAACCAAGGCTGTTTCTCCTGGTCGAATCGGAAATTTGGCCCAATTTGCTCACATGTCTCGCGCAATATCAGGTGCCTGTCTGTTTAGTCAATGGGCGAATTTCTTCACGTTCTTTCTCCCGGTATCGGGTGATGAAGAGATTAATGAAACGGATATGGTTATTGCTTGATATGGCTTTGATGCAAACTGCTCAAGATGCTGAGCGAATCAAAGAGTTAGGGGCGAATGCGATGGTGGTTCACGTAACGGGAAATATGAAATTTGACCAATCATTTGACCACCAGAAAAGTTTTGATTCGTCCCAGACTATTAGAAAATCATTAGGAATCAGTGACACAGAGCTGGTGATCGTTGCTGGGAGCACACATCCTAACGAGGAAGAGCAACTCTTAGATGCCTATGAGTCATTATCTCACTCACACATGAATGTGGTGTTGGTCATGGCGCCAAGACACGTTGGACGAGCTCCGGAGCTAGAAGCTGTGATTGTCCGATTTGGATTGTCTTGTGTTCGACGCAGTCAGATGAGCGACAAGAATATATCATCAGCTCACTATCATTCACCTCGTGTCATTGTTTTGGATTCCCGAGGAGAATTGCCGTATGTTTATCGTTTGGGATTTGTCGGATTTGTTGGAGGGACGTTGGTTCCTGTCGGTGGGCATAACCTCTTAGAGCCTGCTCAATGGAGTCGCCCGGTACTTTTTGGTCCGTATGTGGATCATTGCCGGGACATTGCACATCAACTTCTTGAAGCCGGAGGGGGGATTCAAATTCACCAACCAAAAGATTTGGTGACGCATCTATTGCATTTGCTTGAACATCCTGCCGAGGCAGAGCAGATGGGGCGACAAGCTTTGTCAGTGGTTCAACAGAACCGAGGGGTGGTGAAGGAATATCTGAGATTGATCGGTCAATTGCCGATTCGTCAACATGGTTCCCTTGGTCTCGTGTCCCCTAGCGTCGCTTCTTCTACGAAAGCTCAGATATTATAGGAAATCTTCACGAATCATCACGAACTATTTTCTTCCTGGCCTCGTTGTGGGATATGGCCTTAGACCCTTGTTTTCAGTGAGTACCTTTCCCTCTTTCCGTATTCCTTTCCATCAGCGACTTTGGAATTGGCTTCAACGGTATTGCCCATGGGTGTTGCAAGGAGCTGCCGTTCCCTATGGGATGATCGCCAGGATTCGGCGAATGGCTTATCAACGAAATTGGCTGCGGCAACATCATTTGCCAAAGCCAGTGATCAGTGTGGGGAATCTTACGGTTGGTGGCACTGGCAAAACGCCATTTGTCATATGGTTAGCCCAGCAGCTCCATGCCAAGGGCAAACGTGTCACGATTCTAAGTCGGGGGTATGGACGGCAGCGGTCATGCCAAAATCTCATGGTCTCCAATGGGCAGGGCCAGGTTAAAGAATGGCGAGAAGCAGGTGATGAGCCATGGATGATCGCCCAGAATTGCCCTTGGGCAATCGTGGTGGTGGGGCCTGACCGTCATCGTCTAGGAAAATGGGTGTTGGAGGAGAGCTTTTGCGATTTTTTTATCTTAGATGACGGCTACCAACATTTGCCATTGTATCGTGACCTGGATGTGTTGTTGTTCGATTCAATGGATATAAAGGGTCTTACCGGAGTTTTGCCGGCAGGTCGTTTGCGAGAACCGTTGGCAGGGATCAAAGGGGCCGGGGCTTTGGTCTTTACTCGGGCAAATACCCTATCATCCATTCTGCCTGTCCAGAGGAGTATTGAGGAATCTCTGGGACAACCCATTAGTCCCATTATTCTGAAATCGGTGCCTAAACAGGTTCAGCATCTTGTAACAGGACAAGTCAGACCGTTGGAATTCTTATTGGAGACCCCACTCCTGGTCGTGAGCGGGATAGGGAATCCGCGATCGTTTCGTGAAATTTTGACGAGTTGTGGTTCCGAGGTCTGTGAAGAAATCCAATTTCCTGATCATTGTCCCTATGGCCAGGATGAAGTAGACATGATTCGGAAAAAAATGGACGAATTCAATAATAAGATTGTCGTGACCACGGAAAAAGATGCGGTGAAACTTCGGGAATGGTTTACGAAAGATGATCCATTCTGGGTGATCACCATGAAATTTGAATTTCTCGCTGGAGAGGATTATCTGATGCATCTTTTGGATCGCTCTGGGTTTATGTGATAGTGCTGACAGTGGATTGAAAACTCCTTTTGGGTTCAAGTGTGTACCATGAGTTTCCCTTCCCCAAACAATATTCTTGTCCGCGCTCCTAATTGGATTGGCGATGCGGTCATGTGTCTACCGGCGCTTATGGATATACGCGATTGTTTTGCCAAGGCTGGTATCACCATTGTAGCTAGGCCGACGATTGCAGAATTATTGCGCGATCAATGTGGGATCAATGATGTACTGGTTTATGAGCATCGAACCGATCATCGTGGAACATTAGGACTCTTGAGGCTGAGTCATGTCATCCGAAAAAGGGCTTTTGATACCGCTGTACTTTTTCAAAATGCTTTTGAAGCTGCTGTGCTTGCCTCGCTTTCCAACATTCCGACACGAATCGGATATGCGACCGACGGGAGAGGATGGCTCTTGTCTCAGTCGGTTCGTATTCCTTCACAACCATCCCTACACCAGACGCGCTATTACCAACAACTGGTGGAGACAATAACCGAGGCACCTTCGAAAGACCGGGCCCCAAAGCTGGTTGTCACGGCAACGGATCAGGTGGCGTACGAAGCAAAATTTCCTGAAGTGTTTTTACCATCAGAAACTCTGTTGATAGGGATAAACCCAGGCTCGATATATGGTTCCGCCAAGCGTTGGTTGCCTGAACGATTTGCAGAATTGGGTGATCAAGTTGTTGCTCAGATTCGAAAAGAATATCCAGAATATTCATCTGTCCGCTGTCTTCTCCTGGGGAGCAAGGGAGAGGAAGCTCTTGGGATGGAAATTGCCAATAGGATGGGTTCTCAACCGATTGTCTTGTCGGGCAAGACCTCTATACGTGAACTGATGGGTATTCTAAGGCGTTGTGCTGTTCTCGTGAGCAACGATACTGGGCCGATGCATATGGCTCAAGCACTTGGGGTGCGGGTGGTGGCTATTTTTGGGTCATCGGATCCTGAAACGACGCGTCCATCAGGAGTGGGACAGTCTGTGATCTGTACGGATGTGCGGTGCGCGCCTTGCCTCCTGCGAGCCTGTCCGATTGACCATCGTTGTATGACAGGGATTTCCACGGATCGGGTGAAGACGGCCGTGATGAAACACATACATGGGTTATCTGTTTTATCTCAATCAGGCGAACAGGTTGGATGATGGGTATTGAACTTCGACAACATATCGCGGTTTTCTTGGATCGAGATGGGACTTTGAATGAGGATCGTGGATATGTGACCTCGCCTGAACAACTCGTAATTTTCTCTGGAGTTCCCGAAGCCCTTGCTCGCTTAAATCAAATGGGGGTTCAGGTAATTCTTGTGACCAATCAGTCGGCCATCGGCCGGGGCTTGTTGACGATTCATGATTTACAACACATTCATCAAAAATTGGCGGATCTTCTTCGTATCCATGGAGGCCGTATCGACGAAGTGTACGTTTGCCCTCATCATCCTGATGAAGGATGTGCCTGTCGGAAACCACAAGTGGGTATGATCAAACAAGCGACAGAACGTTTTTCCCTTGACCTGTCACAGAGTTTTTTTGTGGGGGATAAGTGTAGTGATTTGGAAGCCGCACACAAGGCGGGAGTTCCAGGTGTCTTGGTCATGTCCAGTGTCTATAGTGAAGCAGCCGTTAAGGCGAGAGATAATGGAGAGTTCCCCATTGCCCATGTGGCTCAGACGTTTGTACATGCAGTCGACTGGATAGAGAGAGAACTGTTGGGGAGGCACTAGCCTACTGCGGTAGGATGGACTCTTTAATTCCAGGGAAAAGGTGATTGTCCTTCGAATGGACGATGGGAGCAGCACATTCATGGATGTTTCTCCTCGACGAATTCTGGTCATCAAATTAAGTTCTTTGGGTGATATCGTTCATACACTTCCTGCGGTTGCTGCACTCCGAAAACGATTTTCATCTGCTCATGTGAGTTGGTTAGTGAAATCGCAATGGGCGTCGATTTTGGAAGGGAATCCTGATGTCGATGAAGTGTTGTCGTTTGATGTGTCCTGGCGCAATTGGCCTCAATTAATCCGAAATCTTCGCCAACGTCATTGCGATTTGGTATTAGATTTTCAGGGACTCTTTCGGACAGGGCTCCTCGGGCTCCTCTCAGGCGCCACTATGCGTGTGGGGTTTGCTCGAGCCAGGGAAGGGGCGAGGTGGATGTATACACATAGGGTGCCGTTAACTGGAAAGCACGAATCTTCTTGGCGCCTTTTAGCGATGCATGCGGTTGACCGGAATTTGGCGATAGCACATTTTCTTGGTTCCGACGTCTCTCGCCCAATTTTTCATTTGCCAGAATTGGCTGAAGACGAAAAATTTATTCGCGGCCTTTTGCATGGAGCTGAAGTTGAGGATCATGCACAACTTATTGCTTTAGCCCCTTGGAGTCGTTCTCCTTTAAAATCGTGGCCACTGAGTCACTTTGTGGAGTTAGCCGAAGAGCTGATGCGCTCATCCTCGCTTCGTGTGGTAGTCTTAGGCGGACCCTCGGAATTAGCTTCTGCAAATGAATTTCGTCGGCTGCAAACCCAAGGGCTGGTCAATTTGGTAGGGAAACTCTCAATTCGTCAATTGCCCGCATTATTGAGGAAAATAAGGCTGCTTATAGGTAATGATTCGTCACTTATTCATTTAGCGGCGGGTGTAGAAACGCCGGTTTTGGCAATCTTTGGTCCAACGGAACCTCAAGCCACCGGTCCCTATCCGTTCACAGGGCATTCTGTCCGACGGACTGAATTGCCATGTAGCCCCTGCGGCCAACGAACCTGTCGGAATTCCATCTATTTGGAATGTTTGCATACCATTTCTGTCAGTTC
>JBFJON010000012.1:0-10917 GCA_041617575.1 Nitrospirales bacterium
ATCTGCAGGGCGTTGGATATACTGAAGATCTCGTGCCTTGACGGTACGACCGCTGGAAATACCTGGTTGATTTTTAGGTGCCATAATTATATTCGGAATGATTCTATCAAGATGATGTTATGGAGTAGAATAACTATGGCTAAGGATTCTCGCTGTTTATTGTACCAAATAGGGAGGGGGCCTTAAGATAACCAAAAAGGAGGGGGCCCTAAAAACTTTGTCCCTGTTGTTTCGGAAAAGTATCGTGTTACTTATCAGAGGCCATTGGTTTCTAAGGAAAGAAACAATGGGGGAGAATGGCCATGGTCTCTCCACGGTATTCCTACCTTTTCTACGGGTAGCTGGAAGACCGAAAGGGAGATTTTACTCTTTACCTACTAGACAAGTCATCAACCGTTTTCTTGTCGATGAGGAATACCTAGGTTGTACCGGCCAGACTTGAGCCGAAGCTCAAAATCCAAAAGTTTTCGTAATTCCAGTTCTGCACCGTCTAAAAAACTAAGGGCGTCTTCCCTGCTAGGGAAGGGGCCGTAGGTTCGTGTCAAAAGGACATTGCAGGATACATCAACAAACCAATGCTCAAATCCTTTCTTGCGGCCCTTTTGGTAAATAGCAATTTCATGTTCGGTTTTAGCATGTGGCGTCATCATGTGCCTCCATAAGCGAAGTGCTAATCAGGAATAGGATTTAATTCCTAGATTTTAAACCTTAAAACTGGAGCAGAGGTATGATGACGATGAAAGGCTGGAAACACTATATGAAAGATGGTTATATATAGTTTAATACTATATCTAGTGTCAAGGAAGCCATAGCTAGTCCAATAGAGGGGTGAAAAAAGAGGTAGTGTAATGTCTATGGAGACTTCATAGTCGGCGTGCCTCAACGGGAGGCAAGAAGGCTGCTTGGATAATCTTCAGCCCACACAATTCACATGAAAGAATGACAATATCCTAAAAGGAGGAAAAACCGAACGGAGAACAGACTTTCATTCAGAATTCTGGGTACAGCCCTAACCTTTGCGTTTCGATTTGATGGTTCAAGTGACGGATCACTCGATAATTGAGTTCTCATGTCCTCTTCATCGAAAAAAGTCATATACGCAGCACTCATCGGCAACGCCTTGATCGCGGTGACCAAATTCTCCGCATCAGTGGTCACGGGGAGTTCCGCGATGTTAGCTGAAGGCATCCATTCCCTCGTCGATACAGGGAATCAAGGCCTATTATTGTTTGGCCTGCACAAAGCCAAGAAGCCCCCGGACGAGAAATTTCCTTTCGGCCACGGCAAAGAAGTGTACTTTTGGAGTTTTGTCGTAGCCATCCTGATATTTGCGGTAGGATCTGGAATTTCGCTTTACGAGGGGGTTCTCCATATTTTCCATCCCGAGCCTGTTAGTAACCCCATGGTCAATTATGTTGTATTGGGCTTTGCGCTAATTTTTGAGGGTGGGGCCTGGTTTTTTGCCTTCAAGGAGTTTTCTCGGGTCAAAGGAGAATGGTCGTATGTGCAGGCCGTGCAGCGGGGAAAAGATCCGACAATTTTCATGGTATTGTTTGAAGATTCGGCGGCGGTGCTGGGTTTGTTTGTGGCGTTTTTCGGTATTTGGTTAGGACAAGTAACGGGGATTGTCTATTTAGACGGAATTGCTACTGTGATCATCGGATTGATCCTGGGAGGAACGGCGGTCTGGTTGGCCTATGAAACCAAAGGGCTCTTAATTGGAGAGAGCGCCAATAGAGAAGTCGTGCAGAGCATTCGGGAGATGGCCAAGCAACTCTCGGGTGTTACTCACGTGAATGAAGTGCTCACGATGCATATGGGACCGGAATTTATCCTGGTGAATCTGAGTGTGGATTTTCGAGATGGGGTGGCCTCTGAAGTGGTTCAAGAATGTGTGGCTCAATTGGATGTGAGGATCAAGGCCAAACATCCATTCGTTAAACGAGTCTTTGTTGAAGCTGAGGCCCGTCGGGTGAACAAGGCAAAAGAGGTGGAAAGCGAAAAACGAGTTTAACGTGGGGGAATATTTTAGAAAATGGGTCAGATTTACAAAGTACGGTTCAAGTCTGACCCCTTATAAATCCTTGATGGGGAGCGAAGTTTCAATAGCCTAATCATCATCGTCATTGGTGATTTCCAAAACTATCGGGCAATGGTCTGATAGCCGGCGATAGGCAAGGGGATAATCTCCTCGAATGCGTTGGCAACCAGCCAGTGCGCAATACCCCGTGACCTGCACAGACTCGACGGCGATTTCTTTCATACCAGTGGCGACTAAAATATGATCAAGTTGCCCTCCGCGCCCCCGAAAATACTGCGAACATTGCGGGTGAACGGGGAGGTCTACAAAGCCGGGCTTTTCTTTAGCCACGAACCGGCGGAGGTACTTCAGCTCCGAGAGTTGGGATTGCCGATCTCCAGCCCCCATGGTGTTGAAATCCCCAAGAATCACCACATCGCGATCCTCTTTCAATAAGGGGGCAACGGCTTTATCAATGCGGTTGAAGGCCTTTTGCCGCTGTTCCACCGCAAACACGGTGGGGCCGGATTTCAAATGCACAGCAATGAGATGAAAGTCCGCCCCATCGTTCTGGCGAGATTGTACGAAGGCATAATGACCGGGCCGCAAGCCAGAGGTGCAAGGGTTTCGGGCTGACGTGGCTTTAGAATTGAATTGCCATAGGCTGTCAAATTTAGACAATGCCACGCGGGAATCGTTCCACAGTAATCCGAGGTGATGATCATCGGGCCGCCCGCAGGGTTGTCTGTGCCATCGCCAGGTATCACCGGTTTGTTTGGATAACTGGTTGGTGAGGGTGTTCCAGGCTTGTGTGGCTTCCGGGGTGGCCAGACTTTCTTGAATGGCCAGAACATCTACCTGCATCCAGCGAAGGACACAGATCAACCAATCCAGATCGGTGGGTTCGGTCGATTCTTGCGGCTGATCTGGGGCTGCTCCCACGGGGAACCATCGCAGATTCCATGTGGCGACGCGTAACTTTGCAGAGGAAGACTCAACCATGCGGAGACCTTTTTGGATAGCTGTCAGACATTCATTCTTGCTATTCCAGACATCATGTTCCCCTCCCATAGTGGTTTTTAATGCAGAGGGAGTCTTTGAAGCGGAAGGCTTGCTGGGAACGATTGGTGTATGAGCGGCAGTATTTGCTTGGACGTATTTTCGGTGAACCCAATGAGCTTCTCCTGAAGCCAATTGGATAAACAGCCAATGGCCATCTTGAGCGAGGCGTTGGATGGTGGCCGTGGTACCGCTGGGAACATGCTTGAGATAGCTTGGGGAAGCTTTACGATGTAGCGGGACGCCTATGGGTTTCTTGCCCTCAAGGACGACCGATTGCCCTAACTGAAAATCCTGGGCCGAGGCGAAACAGAGGCTCCCAACCGCCAGGAAAAAAATAAAACTTATGAGGGTCAGGAAATTTCCCATGTTCTTGTCTTAACAAAACTGGGCAGGAAATACCAAGCCGTTATGACCTAATGAGAAAATGATGATGAAGAGCGCGGAAATATCCTGCTATGATCTAGGTCCTATGAGAGCTCGACTATGAATGCTTCTTCAATAAATCTTAAAATTGCCAGCCGTACCCCGTTGCGTTCAATTGTGGAAATCGCGCAGGACAAATTGGGATTGGATCCCAATCACCTGGAATTGTTTGGCAAACACAAAGCGAAACTACCTCTCTCGACGATGGCGTCCCTCAACAAAAAACCGGATGGCAAGCTCATTCTCGTCACGGCTATTTCGCCCACAAAAGCGGGTGAGGGAAAAACCACCACCGCTATCGGGTTGGTGGATGGGTTGAATCACATCGGGGCCAAATCCATCGTAGCGATCCGCGAGCCAAGCCTCGGCCCGTGTTTTGGGATGAAAGGCGGAGCCTGTGGCGGGGGCTATGCCCAAGTGGCACCAATGACGGACATCAATCTGCATTTCACCGGGGATTTTCATGCCATTACCGCCGCGCATAATTTACTCGCGGCCATGGTCGACAATCATCTCTATTGGGGGCACAATCCGCGGATCGATCCTCGCCGGGTAACGTGGGGGCGGGTGCAGGATGTCAATGATCGATCGCTTCGTTCCATCGTGACGGGATTGGGTGGAAAAGCGAACGGCTTCACGCGTGAAGGCCGTTTCGACATTACTGCGGCCTCGGAAGTCATGGCGATTCTTTGCCTGGCCTCGGATATGAAAGATTTGGAACGGCGGTTGGGAAATATTAAGGTGGGAAGAACGGCAGAAAAGGACATGGTCTTTGCCCGGGATATCAAAGCCGAGGGAGCCATGACCGCATTGCTCAAAGATGCCTTGAATCCTAATTTGGTCCAGACGTTAGAGCATAACCCAGCTTTGATACATGGCGGGCCGTTTGGGAATATCGCGCATGGATGCAATTCCATTATGGCGACGAAAATGGGGCTGAAGTTGGCGGATTATATTGTGACGGAGGCGGGATTTGGAGCTGATTTAGGCGCGGAAAAATTTTTCAATATCAAATGTCGAAAAGCGGGGCTTACTCCATCCTGCGCTGTTGTCGTGGCGACAATAAAAGCCTTGAAGCTCCATGGTGAGGCCCAAGAAGAAGCTTTGAGAAAAGAAGATCTGAAGGCACTTAAGCAGGGGCTTCCCAATTTGTTGCGACACCTAGAAAACGTCAAAAAGTTCGGCGTGCCGGCGGTCGTGGCCATCAACCAATTTACCAACGATACCCCAGCGGAACTTGATTTGATAGAACGGTCCTGCCAGGAACTGGGCGTTCGCATGGTGGTCTCCAATCATTGGGCAAAAGGCGGAGAGGGCGCGGCGGCCCTGGCCGAAACCGTTCGGCAGGTTGCCGATTCGGAATCTTCAAAGTTTTCGCCGTTATATCCCGATGACATTCCCCTAGCGGGAAAAATACGCACCATAGCCCGAGACATTTATCGGGCTAATGACGTGGAGATTCCTCAAACCGTTCAAGCTCGCCTCTCCGAATTGGAAAAGCATGGCTACGGCCATTTCCCCATTTGCATGGCTAAAACGCAATATAGTTTTTCCACCGATCCCACCAAAAAAGGCGCGCCTACCGGGTTTACGGTTCCAGTGCGTGAAGTGCGATTGGCCATGGGAGCAGAGTTTGTCGTGGTGATAACCGGTGATATCATGACCATGCCTGGCCTGCCGCGTGTCCCTGCGGCGGAAGCCATTGGTGTGGATGATGACGGCCACATCCTTGGCTTGTTTTAAACATTATTTTCTTCCTCCCAACAATTCCCCCTCATTATATCTTCTGCCAATTTTCCTATCACCATTTTTGTGGTGAAAGGGAAATGTCCGGTATCCTCATTCCTATGGTACATTGCCAGCAGGCCAATCATGAGCACATTTTCTCTTCAATCTGACTACGTTCCTAAAGGTGACCAAGGCAAGGCCATTGCCGCGCTGACTACCGGCCTGGAGGAGGGGCTCAAGCATCAGGTATTGGTGGGCGTTACGGGTTCCGGGAAAACCTTCACCATGGCCAACGTGATTGCCAATGTGCAAAGGCCGACGTTGGTTGTCGTGCATAATAAGACCTTGGCGGCTCAGCTTTATCAGGAATTCAAATCATTTTTCCCCGACAATGCCGTGGAATATTTTGTGAGCTATTACGACTACTATCAACCGGAAGCCTACATCCCCACCACGGATACCTATATCGCCAAAGATTCTGCCATTAATGACACCATCGATCAGATGCGCCATGCGGCCACGACGACCCTATTGCAACGCAATGACATTATTATTGTCGCCTCGGTCTCATGCATCTACGGTTTGGGTTCGCCTGAGGTCTACCATGACATGTTGTTGTATCTAGAGCCGGGTATGGAAATTCGGCGGGAGAAGATTTTGGCGAAGTTGGTGGATATTCAATATTCGCGCAATGATCTGGAATTGCAACGGGGTATGTTTCGGGCGCGAGGAGATGTGATTGAGATTTATCCTGCGTCGTCGGACTCAAATACTGTGCGCGTCGAATTGTTTGGTGATGAGGTTGAAGCCCTGTATGAAATCGATCCGTTGACGGGCACTGCCCTGCGTAAGCTTCCGAAAATCGCGATTTATCCCAAGAGCCATTATGTGATCGCGCCGGGTCGCTATGAGCAGGCCATCACAGGCATCGAAGAAGAATTAGAAAAGCGTATTGCCTATTTCCTCAAAACCAATCAATTACTAGAAGCGCAGCGTATTGAACAGCGGACGAAGTTTGATTTGGAAATGATCCGGACGATGGGCTATTGCCACGGCATCGAAAATTATTCACGACATTTAAGCGGACGTGCGCCGGGCGAGCCGCCGCCGACTTTGTTGGATTATTTCCCCAAGGATTATTTGTTAATTGTGGATGAATCGCATGCCACGGTTCCGCAGTTCGGCGGGATGTATGAAGGCGATCACTCT
Source organism: Nitrospirales bacterium (assembly GCA_041617575.1). Lineage (GTDB taxonomy): Bacteria > Nitrospirota > Nitrospiria > Nitrospirales > UBA8639 > Nitrospira_E. Next base: position 6,443 of record JBFJON010000012.1, read on the forward strand.
CGCAAGAAGACGTTGGTGGATTACGGCTTTCGCCTGCCTTCAGCGATGGATAATCGACCACTCAAGTTTCCTGAGTTTGAGCAGTTCATTCATCAAGTGGTCTATGTCTCGGCCACTCCCGGTCCCTATGAGTTGAAGCATGCCCAGTCAGCGCCGGTGGAGCAAATTATTCGACCGACAGGGTTGATTGATCCCGTGATGGACGTGAAACCGGCCAAAGGGCAAGTGGAGGATTTGCTCGGAGAAATTCGCGCGCGCGTCGCCAAGGGACACCGGATATTGGTCACCACGTTGACCAAACGTATGGCGGAAGATCTGACGGAGTATTATTACGAGCAGGGGCTGAAAGTGCGATATCTGCACTCAGACATTAAAACCCTGGAGCGGGCGGACATTATTCGAGATTTACGGCGCGGGGTGTTCGATGTGCTTGTAGGCATCAATTTGTTACGCGAGGGGTTGGATCTGCCCGAGGTCAGTTTGGTGGCGGTGCTTGATGCGGATAAAGAAGGTTTTTTGCGCGGCTATCGGGCGTTGGTGCAAACGGCAGGGCGTGCGGCGCGTCACAGCGATGGCACGGTGATTCTCTATGGCGATACGGTCACCAAGTCTATGCAGATGACGTTAGAGGAAACGGGGCGACGACGTAGCATTCAATTAGCCTATAACAAGGAACACGACATCACGCCTGAAACGATAAAAAAACGCATCCATGATTTAGAATATCAATTAGCTGAAGCTGATTATGTGGACCTGTCGGTGGCGGCGGAAACAGAAGAAGTCTACGCATCGGAAGGGGATTTGGAAAAGCGAATTGCAGCCCTAGAAAAAGAGATGAAGGTCGCGGCGAAAGCTCTTGAATTCGAGCGAGCCGCGAAACTACGCGATGCCCTTCGGGTTCTTCGTCAGAAGTTGCTCCAAGTGGGTATCTAAGACAGAGAACTTAGAGAACATCATAGGGGTCAGACACGAAATAGTCATTCCTGCATGCTCCTAGTCCACAGTAAAAGTATGAATTATGAATTCGAATCTGATCCCTCAGTGGTTGTAGCGGCTGACTAAATATGTTTGTAAATGTAGGCGCCTAGCAGCATGCCAAGGACGCTTAGTAGGTTAATTTTAACCAGAAAGCCTAGGGTGAATTTGAATAAGACGAGATTCACGGTCACGGGTGGATCCAGTCCTAAACTTAAGGCTTCTCCAAAAATACTTTGGACAGCGCCTTGAGGGGAAACAACTTGAAGGATTTCGCCCAACACGCTACCCAGCAGGCCGCCGATAAAAATGAAGAGCAGCAGGTAGCCGCCGCTTCTTTTTAGCACGCCCTAGCTCGCAAACCAGGTTGGATTTGAGAAAAAACGTTGATCATCAATGATTTCGGAAAAGTCCTTTAGGGGATTTACAAGAATGCCAGAATTCTGCTTAGGGTAAATTCCTAGTTACCTTACGGCAATTTTGAAGATCCGTCAAGAATGAATCACAAACTCCGCAACCATAAATTTAGAAGAGTTCTAGGGTTGAAACCCGGCGGGCTGTGCCTTCGGATTGACTGAAAAACGCATGGTGCCCATCTTATTCATGGTGTTCACCATGTACCCCACATACACATCCACCCGATAGCGGCCTGGCTTCCATTTTCCGTCTGGGGCGAAAAACTTGAGGTAGCCGCTTTCGTCTTCCAAGGCTAAATCTGCACGATCTTCATCAATCCATTCGCTAGCGTCGGCATCTGGAACCTCTTCCGGAAAAAGACGCCCAATGATTTGGTAGGGGGCAAGGTGTGGGTGGACGGCAAAGACCAGATGAACCGCTTTTGCCGATGGGGGAAATGTGTCGGTCGGATTAACGGGTACCAGGATATGTCCGCGCCGAATGGTTCGATCTTCTTCCACGCTTTCGGCAAATACCAAACTTTCAAACAGTCCACCGGGTTTTTCATCAAAGGACGGAAGATTCGGGGAGTTGGAGTAGTCCTTGTAAGGGGCGGGTTTATTGGCAGGGGGTTCATCTTCAAGAAAGTTTGGTGGTGAATCAAACTCTGCAAAGCCATGTTGCGTTTCATGAGGCTGAAAGACGGTTGGGGGTGTAGTTGGCTGAGGGTCCTTCGCAAAACAGATCGTCCCCATAGTCAAAAGCAGCATGCAAGTCAGATATCCCAAGTAGCAGATCGAAGAAGAAAGAAGCCGGTAAAAATAAATCATGTTGATTGGAGTTTCACAGATAGAATGTTTCACTGCGGTTCCACGTGTTTCTCGCATGGTTCTTTGTGGCAACTTGAAACGAAATTGATTTTGTCCGTCCCGTTTTTCCCATACCCGGAGTCAGTGGCCGGTATCCATCTTTACCGCAGAGAACTGGGTTCCCGCCTATGAGGGAATGAAGAAGGGCGTTGTCCAATGTTCTTGGTTCCAGTATTCGGTCATTTCCGGTGACTTAATTTAACGACAACATCTTGGTTGTTACAGCGCATCTGTACCCTTTGGTCCTGCTGGAGAAAGACATGATGATTTCGTGAGCCGCCTCCGGTTCTCTACCCTTGCTGACACTGTGGGGTCAAGTCCCTTGAGTCATTACCTTGCGGGGTCAAAAGAGGCTTTGTTAAGATTTTTTGCGCTTCTACGCATTTTCATCTATGCCTCTGTTCATGGCTCTTATTCATTTTTTTTAGAAAGATTATAGGTCCAAATTTATGAGTGCACCAACCGCCAAAGATCCAGATGCGCTTCCCCAACTCGTGGGAGACTTTCAACCGGTCGACATCTGGCAAACCCACATCAATCGCCTTTTTTACGGCCTGTTGGGAAATCGTGTGCGTGAATTTTATCAGACATTTGCGGCGGCAGACTTCCGTCTTGGATTTGCGCTTGCGGAAGATTATTGGCGCCAATGTGCCTCGCGGATAAAAGCACAGAATGAAGAACAAGCCGCTGCTCCTCTGGTTGTGATGGAGTGGGGTGCGGGAAATGGTAATCTTGCTGCCTGCTTTTTAGATCGACTCCAAGAGTTAGATCAGGAACAAGCGGTGTTTCCCCGAATTCAATATATCTGCCTCGAACAAGAGCCAGTGTTATTGGAGCAGGCAAAACAGAATGCGGATTTACTCAAGCACCAGGGTCGAGTCTCGTTTGAATGCAGTGCGGTCGAAGACCTCGCCTCGTATGGGGACGGCACCGTCGATCGCATTATCTGTAACGAGCTATGGAGCGAGTTGTCCACTAAATTGGTCTTGCGAAAAGAGGGGGAAATCCAAGAAGAGCAGCTTCGTCCCAATTTAAATGAAAAACGATTGGTGGATTTTCCTGATTGGCCAAAGTTTGTGGAGGCTTTTGATAAGGCCGATTTCGAAACCCTTTTATCATTTCCTCCTTTTTTGAGTGATTTGGTTTGGGAGCGGGAATATCAGCCAGTGGATGCCAAAACGTTGCCGTTTCGCCGAACCGTGACAGAGTTTCTCAAGGGAATAGATGAGGAAGTCTTGGTGCCGTACAACGTGGGCGCCTGTCAAAGCCTCAAAGCAGCGCGGCGGCTCTTGGCACCTGAGGCCATTGGTTTTAGCAGTTTTGATGCGGGAACTGCCGATCCTCGTGTGCTCAACGATCCGGAAAAGCCTTGCTACACCCTTCAAGGAGGCCAATTCAGTTTCATGGTGAATTTTCAGTTACTCCGAGAAGTGGCGATGCATCTGGGTATTCAAACGGGCATCATCGAATCGCAGCGTGATTTTGTGTCGAGGAGTATGGGCGCACATGTGCTCAGCGTCATGGATTTGCTGGCGTCACATCCTTATCCGCCTGAAGGCGAACCGTGGCAGTTGGATGCATTCATTCTGCGGACCCTAGAAGCCGTCAATCAGACGTATCGATCTCCGTATCAGCGTCACATTGAATTTCCCATTTCGGAAAGTACGCCACCCAAAGAACGAGCCGAACTAAAAGCCCTGCTCCAAGCGTTGCCCAGTCATGGCGTACCCGATACCATTGCGTATCTCACCGAAGCCGAACTTCGAGCCGCAATGCCCGCGTTGGAAAAATTAGGATACGAGCTCGAAGGAATCAAGGCGATGTTGCAATTCCCACCACAACCGGTGGACTACACGCATTTTTCGTTTAGCGGTCAATAAGAACAGGATTTTATTCAGGGCCTGTTAAAGATTTCTCTCAAAAAATCCCATATATACCCTAGGAGTTTTTAATAACAGTAGCCGACAGGAATGATCAAAAAAGAATCCCCTGAGTCTTTTCGAAGGGACCGTCCAGTCCTGTCCTGAGCTATGCCGAAGGAAAGGCCGCGAATAGCTTGCGAGGTCCCGCAGGGCCTCACGGCTTAGTACATCCCGAAGGGTGACTCCTTTGTGTTTGACGCGCGAAGCGTAATTCCAATACGTGCGCACGACAAAATTGTGACCCGCCTGCTCGCGTGTGCGTAGAGGCGTTTCAGCGCGTAAACGCATAGCCGAGTTCAGCCACCGACGCAAC